>JBOGWD010000089.1:0-2475 GCA_050693275.1 Actinomycetota bacterium
CCCCGAGTGGCCGGGGATCGACCTCCGGAACCTCACCGAGGGCCGGTCCTGGCGCGGCCGGGTCGGCCTGCGCCGGAAGGGAGGCGGCACCGTGCTCGTCGAGCTCGTGGCCGCCATCCTGCCCGGCCCCGAAGGGAACCTATCCGTGACGTCCGTCCGGCCGATCGGTCCTCGTCCGTGGCGGGAGGCAACCTCGGCCGTGCAGTACGCCGTGGCCGAGATCCTGGCCCAGGCACGGACGGGGGAGGAGGCCGCCCCCCGGCTCCTGGAGGCTCTGGCGGAGGAGATCGGGTGGGACACGGCCGAGTTCTGGGTCGTGGAGGAGGACGGGGAGCACCTTCGGTGCGTCGGCGTCTGGTCCACCCCCGAGCTGGCGGAGTTCGAGCGGGTCACCAGGACGATGCTCCTGACCAGGGGCGCCCCCCTCCCGGGCACGGTGTGGGAGACGGAGGCTCCCATGTGGATCGAGGACGGCCTGGCCTCGATGCCCTTCGTTCGGCAGGGAATAGCTGTGCAACATGGGTTGAGCTCGGCGTGCGCCGTTCCCGTCCGGGCACCCGAGCGCGGGATCGTCGGCGTGCTGGCGTTCTTCGCTCGGGGCGTCCGCCGCGAGGACCCCGAGCTGCTTCGGGCCCTGGAGCCGCTGACCGCGCAGGTCGGGCACTTCCTGCACCGGCGCCTCACCGAGCAGGCGCTGGCGGAATCGCGCGACCAGCTCCAGGCCATCCTCGGCGGGATCGAGGACGGCATCACCGTCCAGGCGCCCGACGGGAGCCTGAGCTTCGCCAACCAGGGAGCGGCACGCGCCCTCGGCTTCGAGACCCCGGAGGAGCTGCTGGCCATGCCGGTGCCCGAGCTGATGACCCGGTTCCAGGTCCTGGACGAGGAGGGCGGCCCGTTCCCGCTGGAGCGACTGCCGGGCCGCCGGGCCCTCCAAGGAGAGCGCAATGCCGCGGAGCTGGTGCGGTTCCGGGTGGTGGCCACCGGGGAGGAGCGATGGTCCTACGTCTCGGCCTCGCCGGTCGTGGACGAGCGGGGCGAGGTCCGGTTCGCCATCAACATCTTCCGGGACGTCACCGAGCGACGGCGGATCGAGGAGGGCCAGCGGTTCCTCGGGGAGGCCAGCGCGATCCTGGCCTCGTCCCTCCACTACCAGACCACGCTCCGCTCGGTGGCGGAGCTGGCCGTCTCCCGGCTGGCGGACTGGTGCGTGGTCTTCATCCAGGAAGAAGGGGAGCTTCGCCAGCTTCAGGTGGCCCACGCGGATCCCGCCATGACCCCGGTCGTCGAGGAGATCCAGCGGCGGTACCCCTTCAGCGAGCGTCGCTCCGAGGCGATCCTCGAGGTGGCCGGGACCGGCCGATCGCTCCTCGTGCCGGAGATCACCGACGATGCCCTGGCGGCCTCGGCCGTGGACGAGGAGCATCTCCAGGCCCTCCGCGGGCTGGGATTCCGCTCGGCGATCGTGGTGCCCATGCGGTCGGCGGATCGCACGCTCGGGGTCATCGTGTTCGTGTCATCGGGGAAGGGGCGTCGATACGACGAGCGTGACCTCGAGCTGGCCGAGGAGCTCGGCAGGCGGGCCGCGGTGGCCGTCGACCACGCCAGGGTTCACGACGAGCGCGGCCACGTCGCCGGGACGCTGCAGCGGAGCCTCCTCCCTCCGGAAACCCCGGCCATCCCGGGGTTCGAGGTGGCCACTCGGTACCGGCCCGCGCTACACGAGATCGCCGGCGACTTCTACGACGCTTTCCCGATGGGCGACGGCACGTGGGCCGTCATGATCGGCGATGTCTGCGGGAAGGGCGCCGAGGCGGCCGCGCTGACCGCGGCGGCCAGGTACACGGTCCACGCCGCGGCCATCGAGCACCGGGAACCCACCTCGATCCTCTCGGTGCTGAACGAGGCGCTCCTTCGGCAGGACCTCGACGGCCGCTTCTGCACGCTCCTGTTCGCCACCGTGCGGCCGACGCCGGAGGCGGCGGAGATCACGCTGGCGACGGGCGGCCATCCTCCGGCATTCATCCTCCGTGGGGACGGATCCGTCCGCTCGGTCGAGGCGAGAGGCACCCTCCTGGGCGCGGTGGAGGATCCGAGCATCGGCCAGGAGCGAGTCCTTCTTCGTCCGGGGGACTCGATGGTTCTCTACACGGACGGGCTCACGGATAGCGCCGGGGTCGACCCCGGCAGGATCTCGGCCGAGCTGGGATCGGCGGTGGGACGGTCGGCCGAGCAGATCGCCGACGCCCTCGAGGCGATGGCCACCACCGAGCGGGAGCGGCTCAGGGACGACCTGGCGATCCTGGTGCTCCGGGTCCTGCCCGCCCGGCGCTAGGCCATGATCCGAACGGGCGTCCCCAGCGGCACCAGGCGGGCCAGCCGGGTGATGGCCGCGTTGTCCATCCGGACGCAGCCGTGGCTCACGGCCTGACCGATCAGCCAGGGAGCGTTGGTGCCGTGGATGGCCACCTGGCC
>JBOGWD010000090.1:0-5434 GCA_050693275.1 Actinomycetota bacterium
CCGAGCTGCGGGGTGCCCGAGGGGTTGGGGATGTACTTCGCGAGCACGACGACGTTCACGGATCACCTCTTCGAGTCGGATGGACGCTTCTTTTTACCCGATTCCGGACTCGCTCAGCCGCCGCCCGACGGCGACGCGCGGGGGCGGGCACAATGGGCGGGTGCGCTGGTTCCGAGGTCTGGTGCTGCTGGCCATGGGGGCGGCCGCCGCGTTCGGCGTGGAACGCGTGGTGCTCCGGCCCGCGGCGTCGGAGGGCGCTTCGCCCCCGGTGTCCGAGAGCGAGCCGGGGCCGGGAGACCCTCCGCTGGTGTGGCTCGACGGCACGCTCGAGTCGATCACCGAGTCGGAGCTGGCCGTCCGGGAAGGCCAGGGTCCCCGGATCCCGGTGGAGCGGTTCGCCGCTGGGGCCACGTCGTTCCTGCGCCGCGAGGGTGGGGACTGGCAGGAGCTCTCCACCGACGAGGTGGCCTCGCTCGAGGCCGGGGGGCAGGCCTGCCTGGAGGCGCTCCTCGACGGCGGGACCTTCCTGGCCCTGCGGGTGTTTCTGGGGTCGGACTGCGGGCCGGCCCTGACCGGGGAGGGCTGACACATGGGCCAGCGGGTCCGCACGGTGTACCTGGGCCGGTTCACGCACGAGAACGCCAACCGCATCGCCGAGGAGCTGGAGCGGGCCGGCATCACCTGGTGGGCGAAGAACCCGGGGACGCTCTCCTACGTGCTCCTGAACGAGTGGGGACCCCGGCTGTTCGTGGACCGCGACCGCCTCGAGGAGGCCAGGACGATCGCCGCCCGCATCGCCCCGGACGGGCTGGCCAAGGGGTGAACGGCTCGCCTCAGGCGGCCTTGCCCTTGCGTTCCCCGCGGACGATCGGGTAGGTCACCGGCTTGTGGGACCAGCAGTATTTCGCCTTGTTGTAGACGGACAGGCGCGTCTCGCAGCCCTCGTGGGCACAGACTCGTCCCTGGCCGTAGGTGCGGTTCGGCCGGGGCAGCTCGCGGGGGCGAGCCCCCCGGATCACCTGCATGTCGCTCATCGGGTCGTCCTCTCCCTGCTCGCGGCCGCACAGGACATCGGTGAGAACGCCGGGGCGGCCCCCGGCATTCCCGCCCAGGTGAGACGCGCCAGGGGGGCCCGAGGTTCCCGGGCGGGCCTACCGTCCGGTGAAGTCGGGCTTCCGCTTCTCCACGAAGGCAGCCATGCCCTCCTTCTGGTCCTCCGTGGTGAACAGGTCGGAGAAGGCCTCCCGCTCGATGGCCACTCCCGTTCGGAGATCCACCCGGGACCCCCAGGTGATGGCGGCCTTGGCCGCCCGCAGGGCAGCCCGGGGCCCGGCGGCGTACCCTGTGGCGACCTCGAGGGCCTCGGCGTAGGGATCGTCGGCCACCCGGTCCACCAGCCCGATCCGATGGGCCTCGTCCGCATCGATCTGCCGCCCCGAGAAGATCAGGTCCTTGGCTCGGGCCGGCCCCACCAGCCGGGGCATGCGCTGGGTCCCGCCCGCACCGGGCATGATGCCGAGGAGGATCTCCGGCTGGCCGAGCTTGGCGCTGGGCGCGGCGAAGCGGAGATCCGCGCACATGGCCAGCTCGCAACCGCCCCCCAGCGCGTAGCCCGTGATCGCCGCGATGGTGACCTGGGGGATGTCCTCGACCGCGTTGAACACCTCCTGGAGGTTCTGAATCATCGGCCGGACCTCCGCCGGGCCCATCGAGGCCATCATCTTCACGTCGGCACCGGCCGCGAACACTTTCTCCCCTCCGTACAGGACGACAGCGCCGACGTCCTCACGCCGGCCCGCCTCGAGCGCCGCCTCGCGGAGGTCCCGGGTGAGGTCCTCGTCGATCGCGTTCATCGGCGGACGGTCGAGCCGGATCGTGCCCACGCCGTCCTCGACCTCCAACCGCACGAACTCGCCCACGGTGGCCTCCTCGGGATTCGGGACGGCCTATGGTAGCCCGCCCCGGCCGGACCGGATCAGTGGGTGAGGGAACGCTCCAGGTTGCGGAGGCGCTTCGACATCTCCTGGAGCATCTTCTTGGCGATCGACGGCGCCTTGTCGAGGAGGGGAAGGAACGCCCACGAGGTCAGGGCCAGCGTGCGCAGCGGCGTGGCCGTCTTCACCGTGGCCGACCGGGGACCCCCGTCGATCAGGGACATCTCGCCGAAGTAGTCTCCGGACCGCAGCGTGGCCCGCTTCCTGCCCCCCACCAGGACGTGGGCCTCGCCCTCGAGGATCAGGTGGAAGCCGACGCCGGTGGCCCCCTCCTCCACGATGGCGTGGCCCTCGTCGAACTCGATCTCCTTGGCCACCTTCATGATCTGCTCGAGCTCGCGCCTCGACAGGCCTTCGAACAGCGTCACGGTCTTGAGCAGCGCCAGCGTGTCCTTCTTGGCCATCGCCTCACCTCCCCGCCCGGAATCATAAGCCGCCGGGCTCACGGCCGTGGCCATCGGCGCCAACCTGATCGGGCATCGCACCTGCGTTGCAGTAGCCTGTAGCCGATGGAGCGGGCCCGATCGATCGCTGCGATGCTGCGGGAGCGGGGCTACCGCATCACCCCCCAGCGGGAGGCCATCCTGACGGAGGTCCTGGCGGCGGACGGGCACATCACCCCCCAGGACGTCGCTCGCCGCGTCCAGCGGCGCCTCCCCGCCGTCAACGCGTCCACCGTGTACCGGACCCTGGCCATGCTGGAGGACGTCGGCGTGATCCGGCATGCACACGTCGAGCGAGGCGCCGAATACCACCGCGCCGAAGAGCCCCGCCACGTCCACCTCACCTGCTCTCGGTGCGGCGCCGAGGACGACCTGGCGGCCGGCGAGGCCGCGTCCCTGGAGCGCGTGATCCAGCGTCACCGTGGGTTCGCCCCGGACCTCACCCACTTCGCGATCTCCGGGCTCTGCGCCCGATGCCGCCGCGAGGTCGATCGAGCTACCCGCCGAAGAACGCCGGCAGGACGGACTCCAGGCCGAACACGAACAGCACGCCGAGCACGAGGCTGAACACCGCCACCACCACGCCCACGCCCGCGTAGACGGCGAAGTTCCTGGAGGCGGAGAGGAACCCGTACGCCGAACCCAGGGTGATGACGGAGTTCGACGCCAGCAGGCCGACGATGAAGGCGAGCAGGACGGCCACGCCGACCAGCCGTCCCCCGGCCCCCGCGGCGGCCAGGAAGATCAGGACCTGCGTGGGGGTCTCCGCCCCGACCCCGTGGATCAGGCCGACGCCCACGGCCGTCCTCGTCCCGTAGTTCATGAACGTGTCGTCGCGCTCGGGATCCTCGTGGTGGTGGTGGCCGGGGCGACCGTGGTGCCCGTGGTGCCACATGTCGGGGGTCACGCCCGAGCCGTCGGCCCTCGGCTCGGCCACGGTGACGGCGGTCCGGCCCCCCAACCGCTCCCGGGCCCATCGCGCCCCCCGGCGGATCCCGGCGAAGACGAGCATCCACCTGCTTCGCAGCCGGAAGTCGCGGCCGTGCCGGATGAGCGAGACGAACACGTAGATCCCCAGCACGATCAGCGTGATGCCGACCACGCGCCCCATGACCTCGTCGATGCCCCGGGGCAGGAGGTCGCCGGCCACGATGGCCAGCACGCCGAGCACGAAGACCACCGCGGCGTGCCCCAGGGCGTAGAGGGTGCCGAACCACATGGCTCGGCCCCGATCCTCCTGGGAGCCGGTGATGTCGGCGATGGCGGCGATGTGGTCCCAGTCGACCCCGTGCCGGAGCCCGAACAGGAAGCCGCTCACCAGGAGGCCGAAGCTGAATCCGTCCGCCTGGGCCGGCCCGGCCTGACCCACCAGGTCCATGGGTGGAAGGATATCGACTAATTGCAAGGGCTTGCAACTGGAAAGGGATGCAACGCTCACGCGCGAACAAGGTTCGCCGGTGGCGAGATTTGGGCCTCACCCGGCGGTATCCTCGCCTCGTGATGACGGCCTGCCCCTCGTGCGGGACGCCGGTCGAGGCGGAGGACCGGTTCTGCGGCTCCTGCGGGGTCCTTCTGGGATCGGAGGTCCCGGCCCCGGTCGAGGCGTCCCGGTTCTGCACCAGATGCGGAGGCCCGCTGGAGGCCGACGACCGGTTCTGCGGACGGTGCGGGGCCCCGGCGCGCCAGACGACCGGCGAGGAGGAGCCCGCCGACAAGGATTTCTTCGCGGACTGGAACATCGTCTTCGCCGAGGAGCCTCCTCCCTCTCCTCGGGACGCGGTGACCGAGGCGGTGCCCCGACCGGCACAGCCGGATGCCTCCGACACGTCGGTCCTGCCCACCGCGCCCGAACCGGAGCAGGAGGCGGCCCCCGGGCGGCCACCCCGGGAGCGCCGGCACCCCCCGCCTCGCGGATTCCCCTGGGGGGCGAGCGTGGCGCTGCTCGGCGCCGTTGCCGTCATCGTCTCGGCCGTACTCCCCTGGACCGCGGCCGGCCGAGGGCTACCCCGAGAGATCCCGGCCCGACAGCTCATCGATGCCCAGGGCGCGGCCACCGGCGTCAATCTCGGGATCGTCCTGCTCGTCGTGGGCGCGGTCGGCGCGATGGTGGCCCTGCTCACGATGGTCCTGCCGTGGCTCGGGTTCCTCCGGCGCCTGGTCGGGCTGCTCACGCTGGCCATCCCGGTGCTGTTCGTCCTGCGAGCGTTGGAACCGCCGGCCGGCCTGGGAGGCCTGATCGACGTCCTGGGGGTCGGGGTGTACGCGGCTGCGGCCGGCGCGGTGACCCAGATCGCGGCCGGCATGTGGCGCCGCTGACGCCGCCGGTCCCGATTGGACACGGCTCCGGCCCGTCCCTATAGTCCGCTTCATAACGAGCGAGTCGACGCCCTCGACACCCAACCATGTCCGGCAGGTGTCCCGTCCGCCGGGATCCGCCCGTGACCCACCTCCTTCCCCGGACAGGTGAGCGGAGCCACCCGAGCTACCCCCCGAGCGAAAGGTGTTGGCATGCGACGACGACTGACGAGCTGGTCGGTAGGAGTGCTGGCGCTGGCCCTCTCATGGTCCTGGGTACCCACGGCCGGCGCCGTGATCGAGCCGCCGTGGTGCGGAACGCCGGAGCCGGACGATGCCGAGGACCTCCCCGATGGAACGGATCCAGCAGATCCCGTGGGGAGCTTCCCGCACATCCCGTACTACGCCATCGAATGCACTCTCGAGGACATCGCCGACGAGAGCGACGGGCGGATGTCCATCGAGGTGATCGGCCAGTCCGCGACCGGCCGCGACATGTTCCTGGTGACGATCAACGAGCTCGACACCGCCTATCAGAAGAAGGCCTTCTCCAACTGGGGGAAGCTGCGCCGGGACGCCCTCACGAGCCCCGCGAAGGCCCAGAGGTTCCTTGAGAAGTTCGACGCCCAGGTCAAGGTCCCCCTGTACATCCAGGGGGGCATCCACGGCAACGAGTACGAGGGCGTGGACGCCAACATGCGG
>JBOGWD010000091.1:0-8105 GCA_050693275.1 Actinomycetota bacterium
CCGAGGACGCCGACCTCTCCGACGATCCCCTCGCTGCCGGCCCGTGGCCGTTGCCGCACCGCCCACCGCCACACTCGGAGCTCGAACACCTCCACGCCGGCGAGCAGCGCGATCACCAGCGCGGACCACGGAAGGTCGAGGAGCAGGACCGCCAGGGTCCCTCCGACCAGCAGCGCCACCGCCGGCTAGGCTCGCGGCTCCAGGCCGACGACCTCGCAGGAGAACAGGCCGCCGGGAGCCTGGTACGTCACCCGGTCGCCGACCCGCCGTCCGAGCAGCGCCGTGCCGAGCGGAGAATCCATGGTGACGGTGCGGATGCCGTCCAGCCGCTCCTCCTTCGATGCGGCCAGGAGGTAGGTCTCGTCGTCGGCGTCCTCCTCGTCGATCGGGCGGACGGTCACCAGCACGCCGGGCGCGGCCGTGTCGGCCTCGGAAGGCGACTCCACGATGTCCGGGTCCTTGAGGAGCCGTTCGAGCTCCCGGATCCGGCCCTCCATCAGGCCCTGCTCGTCCTTGGCCGCGTCGAAGTCGGCGTTCTCCCTGATATCGCCGTGCTCCCTGGCTCGCTCCAGACGGTCGGCGATGAACCGGCGGCCCTCGGTGGTGAGCCGTTGCAGCTCCTCCGCCAGACGCTCGTACGCGTCCCGGGTCAGGACCGCGCTCGGGCCTTGCCCGGGGTTCCGTCGGAACGTCGGGTCGGTCATTCCACCGACGAATCTATCAAAGGGCCCCGCCCCTCCGGGCCGGGGCTTGACACTGTGACACGATCCGTCATACCGTCACACACGATGGCCGCGACCGCGGAGGCCGTTCGCTCAGACACCTCATCCCGCATCCTCGATGCCGCGTTCGAGGCCGTGGCCACGTTCGGCCTGTCCAGACTGACGGTGGACGACGTGGCCCGCCTGGCCGGCCTCTCCCGCCAGACCGTGTACCGGTACTTCGACTCCAGGGACGCCCTGGTGGTGGCCCTGGTGGCCCGGGAGGAGGAGGCCTTCCTCGAGGGGGTCCGGGAAGCCCACGCCAGGCACCCCGACCTGGAGGAGGCCATGCGCGAGGCCGTCCTGTTCTGCCTGCGCACGGCCCGGGAGCATCCGCTCCTCGACCGGCTGCTGGCCTCCGAGCCGGAGGTTCTCCTTCCGTACCTCACCACGCGGGCGGGCCCGGTGGTGGCCCGGGCCAGAGAGGTGATCGAGGAGCTGGCCGCCGAGCGGACAGGGGTGCGGTCGGGCCTGGTCCACCGGACCGCCGACGTGGCGGTACGGGCCATCGTCTCGTACGCGCTGACGCCCAGCGAGGACCGGCCCGAGGACGTGGCCGGCGAGCTGGCCCGGATCCTGGCCTCCGCCCTCGAGGTCCGAGAGGAGGACGTGCGATGAGCACGCGCCGATACACGCTTCCGGTCGAGCAGACCAAGTGGGAGGTCCCATCCGGAAACGTCACCGTCTTCAACTGGGAGTACGACGACACGAGAGATCAGCTCCTGACCCTGTACGAGAAGGGCAAGGAGAAGCAGTGGAACGCCCAGACCCGGCTCGACTGGTCCATCGAGGTCGATCCCCGGTCCCAGGCCAACGGGCCCGACTACTCCATCCCCATCTTCGGCTCGGACATCTGGGAGCGGATGACCGGGGAGGAGCGGGCCGAGGTCCGCCACCACATCGCGGCCTGGATGAACTCCCAGTTCCTCCACGGCGAGCAGGGGGCCCTGATCTGCGCCTCGAAGATCGTCCAGACCGTCCCGGACATCGACTCGAAGTTCTATGCCGCCACCCAGGTCATGGACGAGGCTCGCCACGTCGAGATGTACGGGAAGTACGTGCAGGACAAGCTGGAGCTGGCGTATCCCATCAACCCCGACCTCAAGACGCTCCTGAACGAGGTCATCGCCGACCAGCGGTGGGACATGACCTACCTGGGGATGCAGGTCATCATCGAGGGCCTGGCCCTGGCCGCGTTCTCCCTGATCCGGGACTTCTCCGAGGAGCCCCTGTCGAAGGCCATCAACACCTACGTCATGCAAGACGAGGCCCGCCACGTGGCGTTCGGACGGCTGGCCCTCCGCGACCACTACCCGCAGCTCACCCAGAAGGAGCGCGACGAGCGGGAGGAGTTCGTGGTCGAGGCCTGCTACCTGATGCGGAACCGGTTCATGGCTCAGGAGGTCTGGGAGCGCCTGGGGCTCGACGTGGAGCGGTGCATGGCCTACGTCGAGGAGTCCGAGATGACCCAGGAGTTCCGCCGGATGCTCTTCTCCCGCATCGTGCCGACGGTCAAGGACATCGGGCTGTGGGGCCGGAAGGTCCAGCGGGCCTACGAGGACCTCGGGGTCCTCCAGTACCAGGACGTCGATCCCGATCAGCTCCAGGCCCAGGACGAGGCCATCGCTCGGAGCCTCGACACCTCGAGGGGACTCTCCCCGGAGTCCGAGGCCGCGGCGAGGCTGTCCGGTGTCGACCCGGCCCGGGCCCTCGAGGTCGAGGAGACGATCCGGCTGGGCGCGGTGGACCAGGAGCCCTGATCGGTCAGGGCTCGATCCCGTAGACCAGCCAGTCCTCCCGCCGCCCCCCGACCTTCTCGTAGAACCGCTGGGCCCTGTGGTTGTCGGGCGCGGTCTCCCAGGTCATCTCGGTGAGCCCCCGGGCCCTGCATTCCTCGAGGCAGGCGTCGAAGAGCGAGGCCGCCACCCCTGAGCCCCGGTGCGCCTCCACCACGTACAGGTCGTTCATGATGGCGATGCGGGTGCCGGTGAAGCTGCTCCAGGTGAAGTAGAGGGTGGCGAACCCGACCAGGTCACCGTCCAGCTCGGCCACCAGTTGGACGCCGTCGCGGCCCTCGTACAGGGCCTCGAGCAGCCGGTCCATCGCCTCCGCGGGCGGCTCCGGCTGCCGGTAGAAGCCAACGGTGTACTCGAGCATCAGCTCGGTGAGCCGCGGCCCGTCCCGCCGCTCGGCCCGCCGCACCCCCGCCGCTCCCATGTCCGCCTCCTCGCTCCGGTCCGGCCAGGGTATCCTCGTCGCCCCATGGCCACCGAGGCGAACGGCTTCCGGAAGCTCCCCTCCCACTACGACCGGTGCTTCGGCTGCGGCAGAGACCATCCGACCGGCCTCCACCTCGAGATGTGGGGCATGGATGAGGAGCTCCGGGTGCGGGGGTCCTTCACGGTCACCGAGCACCATCAGGGAGCGCCGGGCCTGGCCCACGGCGGCGTGATCTCCGCCGCCGTCGACGAGGGGATGGGCTACCTCCTGTGGCTGGTGGGCTCGCCGGCCGTCACGGCGCACCTGGATGTGGACTTCCGCCGCCCGGTAGCGGTGGGATCACGACTGGAGCTCGAGGCGCGGGTGGAACGGCAGGACGGCAGGAAGATCTGGGCCTCGCTCCGGGGTCGCGTCGACGACGAGGTCGCCGTGGAGGCCCGGGCCCTGTATCTCATGGTGGGGCTGGACCACTTCGCCCCGCACGCCGAGCGGATGGGCGAGCGCCTGGCCGAGCGCCCCTACAACCCCTAGGCGCCGAAGCCGTAGTCCTTGACCTTCTTGGCCCTTCGGGGCTTCTCGACGCTCACCGGCGCGTGCCCGCCCGTCTCCTCCAGGACGCGGTGCTTGCCGACGTACCGGCTCGGCCGGAGACCGAGACCGTGACCGTGCCGTCCCCCTCGACGCCCGGCGGCTTCGAGTCCGTCCGGGAACCTCGCCGCCACCTCTTCCGCCTCGAACCCCATCTGCCGCGCCCGCCTGCCCATGTCGCTCCTCCTCGCCGGTCGACGTCCTCCCACGGTTTGTATCGACCGGATGAGGCCCGTCGCTACAGTGGGACGACCGGCCTAGGGCGCCGGTGCGGGCGGTGCGGGCGGTGCGGGCGGTGCGGAGCGCGTGAAGGTTGTTTCCCTCCGGGTCGCTAGAATCGGCGCTTTGGCGAGGGGCGCGTGAGGGGAAGACACGGGATCGGAACGAGGCGCTGGCCTTGGATCGTCCTGGCGCTGCTGGGCCTGGGAGCGCTCGTCGCCGGGTACATGCTCCGGAGCGAGCTCTCGGCGCTGTTCCGCTCCGACCGTCCCGTTCGGGAGGCGGCCTCCCCCCGGCCTGGTCCCAGCATCACCATCACGCCACGCCCGCCGCCGGCGGCCCCGCCGCCGAAGGGGCGACTGCTCATCCACGGCACCGGGGACGTCAACCTCGATCCCAGCTACATCCCGAACCTGGCCGCGAACGGCTACGCATACGCGTGGAGCGGCCTGGGCGGACTCTTCCGCCGCGATGACCTCACCGTGATCAACCTGGAATGCCCCGTCTCCGACCTCCGCCGACCCCTCGACAAGGAGTTCGTGTTCCTGTGCGATCCGGGGGCCCTCCCCGCCGCCCGCCGGGCGGGCGTGGAGGTCGCCAATCTCGCCAACAACCACGGGTACGACCACGGGCCGGAAGCGCTCCTCGACTCGCTCCGCAATCTCCGGCGAGCCGGGATCGCCCCGGTCGGGGCCGGACACGGCCCGGGCAGGGCGGTCGCTCCGGCCCGGTTCGATCTGGAGGGGTGGCGGGTGGCCGTGGTCGGCCTGGGCATGGTCATCGATCCACCCACGCAGGTGGCGGCCCCGGGACATCCCGGCACCGCCGCCGGCCACGACACGGGGGCCATGCTTCGGGCCATTCGGGCGGCAGACCGCCGGGCGGATCTGGTGATCGTGACGATCCACTGGGGGATAGAGCTCGACACCGAGCCCCGACCGGAGCAGGTGGAGCTGGGCCGCGCATTCGTCCGAGCCGGGGCCGACGTGATCTTCGGCCATCACGCCCACCGGCTCCAACGCCTCGATCACTACCGGGAGCGACCGATCTTCTGGGGCCTGGGCAATTTCGTGTGGCCGAACCTCTCGCCCGCCGGGTCGACCACGGCCGTGGCCCGGGTGGTGGTCCGACCGAACGGCCGGATCCGGGGCCGACTGCTCCCCGCCCGGATCGAGTCGCCGGGGCACCCCGTGCTGGTCGGCTGAGACGCTCCCCGTCCCTCCGTTCGATAATGGCGGGGGGGATGACCACGCCGACCATCCTGCTCGTCGACGACGACGCTCGCCTCCGGGAGATCGTGGGCATGGCCCTGGAGGGCGAGGGATACGGGGTTCGGGCCGCCGCATCGGCCGAGGAGGCCGTGGCGATCCTCGATCGTGACGACCCCGATCTCCTGATCCTCGACGTCATGCTGCCGGGACGGGACGGCTTCGAGCTCTGCCGGGAGATCCGGACGAAGAGCCCCCTGCCGATCCTCATGCTGACGGCGAAGACCGACACGATCGACGTGGTGGTCGGATTGGAGTCCGGTGCCGACGACTACGTGACCAAGCCGTTCGTGACCAAGGAGCTGGTGGCTCGGATCCGGGCCCTGCTGCGTCGGGCCCGGGGGGAAGAACAGTCGACCCGCAAGATCACCGTCGGCGACCTCGAGATCGCCCCCGACGCCGCCACCGTGTCGAAGCGCGGGCAACCGGTGCATCTCACCAAGACCGAGTTCAAGCTCCTCCTGGCCCTGGCCTCCCGGCCGAACCAGGTGTTCACCCGGGAGGTCCTCCTCCAGCAGGTCTGGGACTACGACTACTTCGGGGACTCCCGGCTCGTCGACGTGCACATCCGCCGGCTCCGGGCCAAGATCGAGGACGACCCGCGTGAACCGCGGATCGTCCAGACGGTCCGCGGGCTCGGCTACAAGGTCGCCACACAGTGAGGCGGCGGCGCCGGCCCCGGGGGGTGGGGCTCCGCCTCAGGATCACCATCGCCTTCCTGGGGGCCGCCCTGGCCGTGTCCGTCCTGGTGGCCGGGACCACCTATGCGCTGGCCGAGCGCTACCTGGTCCGGCAGCGCATAGACGACGGGCTCCAGCAGAGCATCTCGAACATCCGCTTCGCGTCGCAGTTCCTCGCGTCGCCACCGCAGGAGGAGGAGCTGGACGAAGCCGAGCTGAACGTGCTCCTGTCGGAGCTGGTCGACCTGCTCGAGGCCAGGGGGACCGTCGACGCCATGATCGTCCGGGAGACCACGCCGATCGCCTCGTCGATCACGATCACCCTCGATTCGGTCCCGCGCGGGCTCCGAAGCGCCGCGGAAGGCGGCCGGGTCGGCTACACGATCATCGGGTCCCCGCGGCGGATGGTCTTCGGCTCACCGGTGCCGCATCAGGCCGTGGAGGCCTACTTCTTCTTCCCCATGGCCGACCTCGAGCGGACGCTGGACGTTTTGGGCCGGGTCCTCATCGGGGTCTCCATCGGCGCGGTCCTCCTGGCGACCCTGGTCGGCACCAGGGTGAGCACCCGGGTGGTCGACCCGGTCCGGCGAGCCAGCCGGGCCGCACGCCGGGTGGCCGAGGGACTCCTCGAGACCCGGCTGCAGGTGCAGGGTGGGGACGAGCTCGCCGCCCTGGCCTCGTCCTTCAACGAGATGGCGGCGACGCTCGAGGAGCGGATCGCCCAGGAGCGACGGTTCGTCGGGGACGTGTCGCATGAGCTCCGCACGCCGCTCACCACGCTTCGGGCGTCCACCGACTACCTCCTTCACCACGGCGCGGAGCTCACGCCTCCGGTGCGCCGGGCCGCCGAGCTCCTGGCCGCCGACCTCGACTATCTCCAGCGGCTCGTGGACGACCTGCTCGACCTGTCCCGGGTCGAGGCCGGGCGGGTGGACATGGCATGGGAGCGCCTCAACGTGGCCGACCTGGCCCGGGAGGTGGTGGCTCGCCGAACGCGGACCGGGGACCATCTGGTTCGGATCGAGGTGGATGCCGAGGCGGCCCGTCTGGTGACCGTGGCCGACAAACAGCGATTGGAGCGGGTGGTGGGCAACCTCCTGGACAACGCGCTCAGTCACGGCGAGGGGAAGGAGGTCACCGTCCGGGTGGGCGCCGAGGACGGCACCGTCCGCCTCTCGGTCGAGGACCGGGGCCCGGGCATCCCGCCGGAGGCCGCCCACCGCATCTTCGAGCGGTTCTTCAAGGCCGACCCGTCCCGCCGCCGGGGTGAGGGACGTGGTTCCGGACTCGGGCTGGCCATCGCCCGGGAGAACGCGCACCTGCACGGCGGGGAGATCTACGTCTACAACGGGACCCGGGGAGGGGCGAGGTTCGAGCTTCGGCTCCCCCGCCGCGAACACGAGCCGGTGGAACCATGAGGCTGTCGGCGCTGGCGTCGATGACGCTCCTCCTCGTGGTGGCGTGCCGGAGCGAGGGCCTGACCCTGCTGCCCGACGCCGATCTGCCGCGGGACGTGTACGGGTCCCCGGGACCGACTCCGGTCGAGACCTCGGAGCTGCCGGAGGACGGCATCGTGTATCTCGTTCGGGGGGAACGGCTCCAGCCCCGGCCTCGGACCCTCCAGCCGATCTCGGACTCCCTGCCGGAGGCCCTGATCCTCGCCCTCATCTCCCCCCTTCGGGAGGGAGGGAGGGTGACCACGGCGATCCCGGGTGACACACGGCTGAACGAGGTCCGTGTCGAGGGTCGGGTGGCCACCGTCGACCTGTCCTCGGAGTTCGAGGGGGCGGCCCCCGGCGAGGTCCAGACGCTTCGCATCGCCCAGGTCGTCTTCACGCTGACCCATGAGGGCACCGGCATCACCGCGGTGAAGATCGCCATCGACGGCATTCCCCAGCAGCTCGTCGTGACCGATCGACCCGTCACCAGGACCGACTACCTTCGGTTCGCTCCCCCGGACGAGGGACAACCGTAGGGAGAGCGGCCGACGCACCGCTCCCGCCTTCACGAAACCGTTACATCGTCGTCGCGCAAGCGAAACGCCCGGTGGGCATGCTCTGAGTCGTTGGAGGTGGCCACCCCCCTCCCGTCCGGGGTGGGCCGCCAGGGCGCGGAGCCCTCCTCCGGCGGACGGTCGGTCTCTCGAGCCGAGACCAGCCTCCCTCCGGGGGATCCCTCTCCACCCGTACCCGGCCGGGGGAGGGCCCGCGCATCACCCTCCCCGCGCCCTCGCTAGATTCGCCCGGCCTTCCCCGCGATCTGCGCGAGCCGACGGTTCAGGGCGTCGAGGACTGCTCTGGCGCCGCTCTCGGTCTCCTGGCCCTTCGGGCTCGTCACCGCCCCGACGTACCGCTGGCTCCCCACCCGCA
>JBOGWD010000092.1:0-1879 GCA_050693275.1 Actinomycetota bacterium
CACGCCCCGCCCCTCGGCGTCGGGGACGAGGACGATCGGGCCCACCAGGGATTCGCCGCGTTCCACCGGCTGGCCCGGCGCTTCCGGCTCAGGCTTCTGATCCACGGACACATCCACCCGTACGGGCGGCGGCGGCCCGATCGGCGGATGGGTGAGACGGTCGTGGTCAACGCCGTGCCCTCGAGGATCGTGGAGGTGGAGGCCTGACACTTCCCATGTCAACCTCACGCGGCTTCGAGATGGACGGCGGCTCCGTGGAGAGCCGGCTCGTAGGGTCGGCGGTTCTGCCAGCACCGCCAGATCACTCGGGTCCAGGCCCGGGCCAGGATGCGCACGGCGTGCGGATGGTCGCATCCCCGGGCGATGGCGCCCTGGTAGATCGTGGCCGCCCACGGGGACTCGTGTCGGGAGTTGTCTGCGAAGGTAGTGAGAGCCACCCGGAGCCGCTTGTTGCAGGCCCACCGGAAGCTGACGTCCCGGTGCTTGCCGGAGGTGTGGGTCACCGGACAAAGCCCGCCGAGCATCGCCACAGAATCCGCCTCAGGGTACGCTTCTCTGCAGTCGCCCCACTCGGCGAGCATCTGGGCAGCGTTAATCCGACCGGAGCGTGGCAGCGACGTGAAGATCTCGTGGTCCGGGTGCTCACCCAGGTGGGCGACCACCGCCCGGTCGAGGTCTTTGATCGAGCGGTTGAGCGATCGCAGGACCCGGACCATCCCTCGCACGGCATCGGCCCTGGCCTCCGCCTCGACGCCGGTGATGCCCGCCGGGGCGGCCCGAAGGCGCTTCAGGAGTTCGGCGGGGGACCTCCGGCCGCTGTAGCCGGCCTTCTTGAGGAAGCTCCCCAGCCGCAGCTCGCCGAGACGGGCCGCGGACTCGGGGGTGAGGTAGCGCTCCAGGAACGCCAGGCAGATCTCGGAAGCTACGTCGGCGAAGATGGCCCTCGCCCCTGGCCAGTAGGCCTCCAGGCAGGCCCTGAGCTGGTTGGAGAGGGCTATCCGCTGGTCCACCAGGTCGCTTCGGGCCCGCACCACGGCCCTGAGGGCCCGGGTCTCATCGGAGAGTGGCTCCAGGCGACGCAGCCGGTGCCCGTCGGTGCGCACCACGTCGGCGATCACGTAGCTGTCTCCCGGGTCGGACTTGGCCCCGCCCACCGCGTAGCGGCGGCGGAACTCCTTCATGGCGTAGGTGGGGATGAGGATGATCGGGTACCCGGCCTCCAGGATGCGGTCGACCAGCCGACCCTCGGGCCGCTCGATGCCCACCAGGAGCTCTCCTTCCCCAGCCCACTGGCGGAGCCGGGCAGCGAGGTCGTCCAGCCCCTCCTGCGAGTGGGCCACCGTGGCGCGGTGACAGATCTTCCCAGCAGCGTCCACGACGCTGACGTCGTGAGACTCAGCCGCCCAGTCGATGCCGACGAACATCGTTCCTCCCTTCGGGTCGGGGACCTGCTCGGCGAGGGGAGCACACGGCGGGTCATTACTGACTGGCGCTCGAGGCGCGTCTTCCCATGGCCGCTCCGTGCTCCCGGCTCCCGACGGGGGTGGCGGTATCAGACTGGCCCTCGAAGGGCGATGGCACCTGGCCCTTCCCCCGCCGGTCACCGAGACCTCGCAAGCATCTGGCTCGAGATACCCCACGTGTGGGACCTTCACGAGAGAAGGGTGCCCCAGTAATGACACCGGACCGAGCGCTCTGCTAGGCTTCGCGGCGCTCGCACCCCGCGGTTTCGAACCCTCTACATCTGGGTATCCAAGCACGCCGTGGATCGGCTGACCGCAGGTCAGTGCGACGAGGATCCCCGAACATGACGAGACCAGCGAGCGTATAGAACCGCTCTATTCGGTCAGCCCGGGGGTCCGAACTCCTCCCTCTGCCC
>JBOGWD010000093.1:0-1003 GCA_050693275.1 Actinomycetota bacterium
GAGCTCCGCGCGTCGGCAGGTCGGTCCGCACTCCGTCGCCCGAACGGACTGCTCCCCCGCCGAGAGAGTGACGGGGATACCCTCCGCCTCCTCCTCGCCCTCGAGCGGAAGGACGTACACCAGGACCCTGTTCGGACCCGGCTGTCCCGGGCGGAGGGTCAACCCGAGGAGCACCTCCCCTGCCTTGCCCCCCATCGTCAGGTCTCCCTCTCGTGGTAGGGCTGACGCTCGGCTCGCCGGCTCCTCCCCCGCCTCGGCCTCGAGCCTTGCCGGGGGCAAGGGATATGCGGCGAGCAGGGCGGCCAGCGCGACCACGGCCACGGCGACGACGGCCTCCACGCGAGGCGTGCCCCGGATGCGCAACCAGAGGAGGACGGAGAATGGGACCATCGCCAGCACGCCCAGAACCTTGATGCCCAGCACCCGGCCGTAGGACGTGTCGACCAGGTCTGACAGGCCGGCCAGCTCCTGCGTCCCCCGAAGGACGCCGAACCCGACCGTGAGGACGAAGGCCGGAACGGCCAGGGGAGAGAACCGGTCCAGGAGGACTCGGCCGCCCTGACCCCGCCACCCGTCAGGAGGCCTCACCATGGCCAGGGCCATGATCCCCCCAGCCCACATCCCCGCGGTGAGCAGGTGCAGGCCGTCGACCCCGACCCCCCACCACCTCGGTGTGACCGCTGCCGCGTGTCCCGCCGAGGCCAGCGCCACCACCGCCGCCGCCACGTGGGGCGCCGAAGAACGGCCCCGCAAGGCCACGAGCAGGGCCAGCGCCTCGGCCCCGACCCTGACGAGCCGGGCGATCCCGGGGACCCCCGAGGTGAAGTAGGCCGCCACCGCGCCCGGGGAGAGTGAGCCGGCCGCGAAAAGCGCTTCACTGAGAGGCTGTCGCGGAAAGGTCAGCGACGGCCTACGCAACGAGCGAAAGAACTCGCTGAGCGAAAAGAGGTCTCTCGTGAGGGTCCCGGGAAGGGCGCGTCCCCCGGCCCTCGCCACTTCCCCG
>JBOGWD010000094.1:0-3587 GCA_050693275.1 Actinomycetota bacterium
GCGGCGGTCATGGCCTCGGCGTAGCGCTTGGCCTCGTCGTACACGCCTCGTGGGCCCACCGGATTCACGTGGCCCCAGTACGACTCGGGCTGTGGATGCACCTGGGGATCGCCGTAGACCTCGGAGGTGGAGGAGAGGAAGAATCCCGCGCCCTTGGCCTTGGCCAGCCCGAGCGCGTGCAGGGTTCCCAGGGCCCCCACCTTCAGCGTGTGGATGGGGTGCTCCAGGTAGTCGACCGGCGAGGCCGGGGACGCGAGATGGAGGACCCAGTCGAGTGGCCCCTCCACGTGCAGGTAGTTCGTGGCGTCGTATCGCTCGAATCGGAAGCCGTCGTGGCCGAGGA
Source organism: Actinomycetota bacterium (assembly GCA_050693275.1). Lineage (GTDB taxonomy): Bacteria > Actinomycetota > UBA4738 > UBA4738 > CALAEC01 > CALAEC01. The sequence continues at coordinate 344 of JBOGWD010000094.1, forward strand.
GATCCGCCACGTTGTCCGGACTTCCCGTCAGGAGCGAGTCGAGGATCACCACCTCCCAGCCCTCGTGGAGCAGCCGTCGGCAGAGGTGAGAGCCCAGGAAGCCCGCCCCGCCGGTGACCAGGGCCCTGGTCACGGCTGAACCGGCGGGCGGCCGGTGGGCAGGTACGTGAACCCGTGGGCGGCCATGTCGGCGGGTTCGAACACGTTGCGGCCGTCGACCACGATCGGCAGCGCCATGGCCTCCCGAGCCCTCCCCAGATCGAGGTCGGCGATCTCCTGCCACTCCGTGCACACGACCGCGCAGTGAGCGCCCTCCAGCGCCTCATAGAGGTCTGTGGCAACCTCGAGGCCGGGGACCTCGGCCTTGGCGTTCGCTCCCGCCTGGGGGTCGTACCCGATGACCACGGCCCCGGCCGAGAGGAGCCCGTCGGCCAGGGCCAGGGCCGGCGCCAGCCGCACGTCGTCCGTCCCGGCTTTGAACGCCAGGCCCAGGAGGGCGATCCGTTTCCCCTCGAGGTTCCACAGGGCCTCCTCGATCTTGTGGTAGGTCGCCTCCACGGCCTCCTCGTTGATCCTGGCCACCTCGCGGAGGATCGGGAAGTCGTATCCGAGCCGGTCGGCCAGGCGCTCGAAGGCCTGGAGGTCCTTGGGGAAGCAGTACCCCCCGTACCCCATGCCGGCGCGGAGGTGGGCCCGGCCGATCCTGGGGTCGGCGCCCATGATCTCGGTGACGGCCTCCACGTCCGCTCCGGCTGCCTCGCAGAGCCGGGCCAGCGCGTTGGCGAAGGAGATCTTGAGGGCCAGGAAGGCGTTCGAGGCGTGCTTGGCGAGCTCCGCGGTCCTGAGGTCGGTCTCGATCCACTCGCTCCCTGCCTCGACCAGCGGCGCGTACAGCTCCCGCATCACCGCGAGCGCCTGGGCGGAGTCGCCGCCGACCAGGATCCGATCGGGGTGGAGCGAGTCCTCGACCGCGCTGCCCTCTCGGAGGAACTCCGGGTTCGAGACGACCGCGAAGTCCCCCGTGGGCCGGAGGCGGACCAGGATGCCGGCCACCCGCTCGGCGGTCCCGGCGGGGACGGTGCTCTTCTCCACCACGACCACCGGACCGGTGGCGTGTCCGGCCACGAGCTCCGCCGAACGCTCGATCGCGGTGAGGTTCGCCTCGCCGGTGGCCTTCGGCGGCGTGCCGACGCACAGGAACGCGACCCGGGTCCCCGCCATCGCCTGGGCCGGGTCGGATGTGAATGCGAGCCGCTCGGCCTCCCGGCCCTTGCGGACCAGCTCTTCCAGGCCTGGCTCGAAGAATGGGACGCCGCCTCGAACCAGGGCCTCGATCTTCTCGTGGTCCGCGTCGATCGCGGTGACCTCGTGCCCGATGTGCGCCAGGGTCGCGGCGGTGGGGAGGCCCACGTGTCCGGTGCCGATCACGCCGACTTTCACGGCGCCACCTTAGTCGATGGCCACGAGCGTCTGGCCCGTCTGCACCACGTCGCCGGCCTTGACGGAGACCTGGGAGACCGTTCCGTCCTGCGTCGCCGCGATGTGGTTCTCCATCTTCATGGCCTCGAGCACGCACACCACGTCGCCCGCCTCGATCTCCTGGCCCTCCTCGACGAGGATCGCTAGGATCGTCCCCTGCATGGGCGCGGCGACCGTGCCGTGCGTGTGGCCGTGGTGATGCTGCGCGGCGGCCGGAGGGGCCGGCCGCGTCGGCAGAGCGTCGCCCCAGACCCGGGCCGGGACTCGGCGTCCCGAGACCTCCACTACGACCGTTGCCGGCGGAGCCTCGGCGTCCCCGGATGGCGCTGCGGCGGTTTCCCCGGCGGGGAACTCGCCCGCGTCCAGGGCCCGCTCCACCCACCTGGTGTCGTGGCTTCCCTCGCGGAAGGTGAGGGTCTGCAGCACCCACCGGTAGAACGGCGCGGTGGTGGGGACGCCATCGACCTCGAGCTCCTCGAGGGCCCGCAGCATCCGGACCCGGGCCGCTTCGCGATCCGGCCCCCAGGTCAGGAGCTTGGCGAAGAGCGAGTCATAGTCGCCGGGGATGACCTTCCCCTCGACCACCCCCGCATCCACCCGGACGAACGGGCCGGCCGGCAGGCGCAGGCGGCGCACCAGGCCCGGGCCCGGGAGGAAGCCGCCGGCCGGATCCTCGGCGTTGAGGCGGCATTCGATGGCGTGGCCGCGCAGGTCCGGCGAGAGGTCGGCTTTCTCGCCCAGGGCCACCCCGATCTGGAGCCGCACCAGATCGAGTCCGGTGACGAGCTCGGTGACCGGATGCTCGACCTGGAGCCGGGCGTTGACCTCGAGGAAGTAGAAGGAGCCGTCGTCCTCGACCAGGAACTCCACCGTTCCCGCGTTCACGTAGCCTGCGGCCTTGGCCACGGCCAGCGCGGCCTCGCCGATGCGGGTTCGGAGGTCGGCGTCGACGATCGGCGACGGGCTCTCCTCGACGAGCTTCTGGTACCGGCGCTGAAGGGTGCAGTCGCGCTCTCCCAGGAAGGAGAGGTTGCCTCGGGCGTCGGCGAGGATCTGTGCCTCGACGTGGTGGGCCCGGGTGATGTAGCGCTCCAGGTAGACCTCGGGCCGCCCGAAGTACGCCTGTGCCTCCCGGGCGGAGCGCTCCACGGCGTCCTCGAGCTCCTCGGCCCGCCGCACCAGGTGCATCCCCCGACCGCCCCCGCCGTGGGCGGCCTTGACCGCCAGCGGCAGCCCGATGCGTGAGGCCACCTCCTTCGCCGACGCCGGAGTCACCGGCTCGGAGATCCCCGGGACCACGGGGACGCCGACCTGCTCGGCCGCCCGCCGAGCCGCGGCCTTGTCGCCCATCCGTTCCATCGCCTCGGGCGACGGCCCGATAAAGGTGAGCCCTGCGTCGGCACAGGCCCGGGCGAAATCCGGGTTCTCCGCCAGGAAGCCGTAGCCCGGATGGACCATCGTGGCCCCGGACGTCCGCGCGGCCGCCAGGATGGCCGCGATGTTCAGATATGACTCCGCGGGCGCCGGGGGGCCGATCCGATGGGCATCGTCCGCCATCTCGACGTGCAGGGCGTCCCGGTCGGCGTCGGAGTACACGGCCACGGCCGGGATGCCCAGCTCACGGCACGTCCGGATGATCCGAACGGCGATCTCGCCCCGATTGGCGATCAGGATCTTCGGCTCGGCCACGGGTACGCTCCTCGGGCGATAATCGGTGCCCACATGGGGTCGGTCAAAGCGTCGGGTCAGGATAGCCTGGAGCGCG
>JBOGWD010000095.1:0-2837 GCA_050693275.1 Actinomycetota bacterium
GGGGCGGCTACGCCCTGACCCGCACCGGCGGGGACGGCAGGCCCCGGTGGCTCCTGGTCAAGATGAGGGACGAGCACGCCGACGCCCGGCGGAACCCGGTCCGCACCGAGCCCCGGTCGGTGATCAGCGGGAAGACCGTCAAGGAGATGGCCGCGGAGTGATCACCGGGCTTCTGGAGACGCTGCCGGACGACGAGCGGGCGCTCCTCCGGAAACAGCGCCATCCCGCCTGGGTCCAGCCGATGCTGGCCACGCTGACCGATCGCCGGTTCTCCGACCCGGACTGGCTGTTCGAACGGAAGCTCGACGGTGTGCGCATGCTGGCGTTCCGCCGAGATAGGACGGTCCGACTGCTGTCCCGGAACCGGAAGGATCTCTCGTCCGCTTATCCCGAGGTGGTCGAGTCGCTGGCGGGCCAGGACGCCGAGGATCTCGTGGTCGACGGCGAGGTGGTGGCGTTCGACAGGGGCCAGACCTCGTTCGCCAAGCTCCAGGGACGATTGGGCCTTCGAGATCCCCGGCGAGCCCGGGACACCGGCATCCCCGTCTTCTACTACTGCTTCGACCTCCTCCACCTGGACGGCCACGACCTGACCCGCCTGCCCGTCCGCCGGCGGAAGGCGCTCCTCCGCCGAGCCGAGCGGTTCCGCGATCCCCTCCGGTTCCTGCCCCACCGCCTCGAGCACGGCGAGCGGTACCACCGGGAGGCATGCGGGAAGGGGTGGGAGGGGGTGATCGCCAAGCGCGGGTCGGCCCCGTACACCCACGGCCGGTCCGGCGACTGGCTGAAGCTCAAGTGCGTGGCGGACCAGGAGCTGGTGATCGGGGGGTTCACCGACCCGAAGGGGTCCCGGACCGGATTCGGGGCGCTGCTGGTCGGCCACTTCGAGGACGACGAGCTCGCCTACGCCGGGAAGGTGGGGACCGGGTACAACACAGAGCTGCTGCGGGATCTCCGTAGGGAGCTGGACGGCTTGGTGCGCGACGATCCGCCCTTCACTCAGGGGACCGGACTCCTTCCCCGGCGAGACGTCCACTGGGTGGAGCCGGCCCTGGTGGCCCAGATCGGGTTCACCGAGTGGACCGGCGACGGCCGGCTCCGCCACCCCAGGTTCCTGGGCCTCCGCCGGGACAAGGACGCCCGGGAGGTCGTCCGGGAGCGGGCGGGAGGATCGCGGTGACCCAGGCCCGCCGGGTCCGGGCCGGGCGGCGGACCATCGAGGTGTCTCGGCCGGACAAGGTGCTGTTCCCGGGCGACGGCATCACCAAGGCCGACCTCGTTGACCACTACCTCCGGGTGGCCGAGGTCATGCTCCCCCACGTTGGACACCGCCCCGTGTCCCTGAGGCGCTATCCCGACGGGATCCGGGGGCCGGTGTTCTACCAGAAGCGGGTCCCCAACTCATTCCCGGACTGGATCCCCCGGGTGGAGGTGCGAACCGAGCAGAAGGGGACGCAGGTGCATGCGGTGATCGGGGACCGGGCCACGTTGGCATACCTGGCCAACCAGGCCTGCATCGAGCCGCACACCTGGCTGTCTCGAGCCGACGACCTCGACCATCCCGACCTGCTCGTGTTCGACCTAGATCCCTCCACCGGCGACCTCGGCGTGGTGCGGGACTGCGCCCGGGAGCTCCGGGACATGCTGGAGCGGGCCGGCCTGGTCCCGTTCGTCAAGACGTCGGGATCGAAGGGATTCCACGTCGTGGTGCCGCTGGACCGCAGCGCCGACTTCCTCGCGGTGCGGGCCTTCGCTCGCGGCGTGGCCGGGATCCTGGCCGGCCGGGAGCCGGACCGGTTCACCACGGAGCACCGGAAGGCGAAGCGGCGGGGCCGCGTGTACCTCGACGTGATGCGCAACGGGTATGGGGCCACAGTGATCCCGCCGTACGGCGTCCGGGCCCTCCCGGGGGCGCCGGTGGCCGTGCCGATCGGATGGAACGAGCTCGGCCGGGTCGAGCCGCGCACCTTCACGATCGCCAACCTGGCCCGCCGCCTGGCCCGGACCGGTGACCCGTGGAAGGGGATGCGCCGCCGGGCCCGAGCGCTGGGCGATCCCGAGCGCCGCCTGGCCCGGATCCGCACCTGACCGACCTCTCGAACAGATCACACCCGAGGGACCCGAGGGAGTAGAGACACTCTTCCCCGCGGTTCATGTCACCGGGGGGCGGTAGCGTCAGCCGTGCTCGACCCTCCTCCTCGGCGGCGGCCTCCGCCCCGAGTGGGAGAGGTACAGTGAGGGAGGCATGGACATGGAGGCAACGGCCACACGGCCCCGACACCGCTTCACGGTCAAGGACTATCACCGGATGGGCGACCTCGGGATCATCCGGGACGGCGCGCGGGTCGAGCTCGTCGACGGGCACATCCTCGAGAAGCCCGTGATCGGAAGCTCCCACGCCGGGTGCGTCGATGCTCTGAACCGACTGTTCGTCCGAGCCGTCGGGGATCGGGCGATCGTTCGGGTCCAGGGCCCCGTCCAGCTCGACGAGTACTCGGAGCCCGAGCCGGATCTGTCTCTTCTGCGGCCACGAGCGGACTTCTATCGCACATCGCACCCGGCTCCTCAGGAGGTCCTGCTCATCATCGAGGTCTCCGACACCTCCGCCGAATTCGATCGAAGGGTCAAGGCCCCGCTGTACGCTCGGGCCGGCATCCCCGAGTACTGGATCGTCGACCTCTCCCGGGGCGTGGTCGAGGTTCAGCGATCGCCTGCCGAGGTCGGGTACCGGGAGCGTCAGGAGCTCCGCCTGGGCGATCGTCTGGAGCCGGGGACGATGCCGGACGCCGTCCTCGACGTGGCACAGATCCTCGGGACGACCTGACCGAGCAGCCAAC
>JBOGWD010000096.1:0-2613 GCA_050693275.1 Actinomycetota bacterium
TGGACGTCCTGCGTGATGCCCGGGACTCGGCCATGAACGAGGGGGTGCCCCGATACGTCCTCTTCGATCCGACCGTCACCCCTCGCACCTATCAGATCTACAAGTACACCACCGCCGGGTGGACCACCGACGGGGAGCTGTTCACGCTCCCGAGCTCGGTCAGCTTCGCCGACGCCGAGGTCACGTTCCCGGCGGTGGCGGACGCTCCGATAACCGGAGCCTCCGTACCGGAGAACGCGGCCTACTTCGACACCCGAGGCCGGTATCCGTTCGAGGCGGGGGCGCAGTCCTCCTACGGCCTCACACTGCGAGGGGGGCTGGGGCGGACGGTCGGCCTGACGGTGTGGCGGAACACGGGACAGGTGACGGGGCTGTGATGACCAGGCGGCGGGACGAGGGCTTCACCCTGATCGAGATCGCCATCTCCCTGAGCGTGTTCGCCGTCGTGATGATCAGCCTGACGCTCTTGTTCGACACCTCGCTGGAGACCGCCAGCCGGACCCGGTTCGACGAACTCGGCAAGACGGTCGCCCAGCAGAAGCTCGAGGAGATCCGCAGCCTTCCGTACCACGTCGCCCAGACCGAGGAGGCGGGAGACGTGGACGCGCTGGACCTGTACTTCCCCAACCTCACCGGCACCAGCCCCATCGCCGGGGCGACCGGTTCGTACGACGCGACCACGGACGTATGGACGTTCACCACCACCCAGAACGTGACCGAGGACGGGCGCGATTTCCAGATCGCCACCGCCCTGCAGTTCGTCACGCCCCTGGACACGGGATCTCTCCAGCCGCAGGCGCCGCTGGCCGGCTACGACAGCGACTCCGCCAACGTCGACGAGCCGGCCACGAACTCGGTGCGAGCGGTGGTTACGGTGAGCCGGAACATCGGGGGCGGCCAGCCCCGGTCGGTGACGCTGGAGACGGTGATCACCCAGGCCGAGGCCGACCAGCCCAGCGTGGAGGCGTCGGGGTCCGTCCTCGGGGCCCAAGTCACGGGGCTGAGCTTCCAGGATGGGGACGGTGGTGGTGGGGTAACGGCGGACATCCTGGCCGAGGTGGCCCGGGCCCAGACGGCCTTCCGCGAGGTGGCCGAGTCGACGTCACAGGCCTCCTCGGACCCCATCCAGGTCGTGGAGCGCGACCCGGTGACCGGAGTCTCGATCCAGCCCGAGGGCCCCACGACCGGGCAGTCGTCCGCCTCGGTGCCGAACTCCTCGACCGGGACGGTGCAGTCGACCAGCGCATCGATCGCGTCGGGGACCTACGGTTCCCTCAACGGGACCGGGGTCATCGCGTCGTGGGACTCAACCAACCCCTCTTCGACGTCCGAAGCCAGGATCTCCGCGGTCCATTCGCTGAGCCCGGAGGGCCGGACCACGGTCGACGCCGACGACGTCGAGATCAACGCACGGAACCTGGGAGACCCCGTCCCGCTTCAGATGGTCTTCATCGACGAGATCGAGGGATCGGTGGAGCAGACCTCCACCACGGTCCAGGCTCGGGTGCGGTCCGTCGTGGACATCGAGGGGAGCGGGGGCGACCGGGCCGTGAACGTGGTGGCCACAAACCAGTTCAACAGCAACGGCACCTTCGACGGCATCCTGACGATCGACTCGATGCATGTGGACGTGGAGGCGGTGGCCGGGACGACCGCTGCCTCGACGGTCATCAATTGGACGGTGGAGGGCCTGCGGGTGTGGGACCCGGCGGCGGACGGCGGCCTGGGAGGATACGGGCCCGCGTACTCGTTCGGCATGATCAGCACCTGTGGGGGATGGGTCGACGATCCGAACCTCTGCGGACCCGCCCGGACCGACGGCAAGGCGGACTTCGAGAACCCGAACCCCGTTGTCATCCCCGCAGCCTATGCGGGAACTGATAACGCGGGCGCCAGCGCGACGTCCCTCTCGGTCGTGGCCGGGGTCACCGTGCGCGAGGCCAACGCGGACGCGGTCAACGGCATCTCCAATGCCTCGCTGTCCCAGAAGAACATCCTGTCGATCACGACCCGGGACGATCTCGCCGACGCCGTGGCCCTCCAGCCCATGCTGCTGGGGCTCGGCGACGCCAGCGCGAGCGTCTCCTACATCATCCATGAGCACTAGGCGGCGAGGGGACCAGCGAGGCTACACCCTGGTGGAGTTCGCCGTGGCCATGAGCGTGTTCCTGATCTTCATGGCGATCGCCGCGCCCTTCATGTTCAGTCAGCTCCAAGGGGCCATCGACACCGAGCAGCGGGTGGAGCACCAGCAGAACGCCCGCTCGGCGATCCGGCTCATGACGCGTGAGCTCCGGCAGGCGTCCGTCCTCCTGGACTCCGCGGATAAGCCCAGCGGGAAGACCGAAATCTCCTTCGGGGTGGATTTCGACGGGGACGGCATCATCAACTCCTACAACAACAGCAACGCGCCTCTGGAGGAGATCACCTACTACAAGACTCCGAGCGACGACGTGCTCTACCGGGGACGCAAGTTCGGCCAGGGCGTGCCCGTGGCGACCGGGGTGACGGAGGTGGAGTTCTCCATGTTCGGCTCCAACCTGGTGCTGGATGCGAACGCCGACGGCGTGGTGGACGAGACGGAGATCGATCAGGCGGGCAACGGCAACGGCA
>JBOGWD010000097.1:0-1046 GCA_050693275.1 Actinomycetota bacterium
ACCTCCCGGCGCCCCGGGAGAACCCCAGCCTGATCGGCCCCCTGTTCCGGTGGGTGTTCCAGTGGCCGTACCGGTTCATCCTGGGCGGGCTGTACCGTCTGGGGCTCAGGCCGTGGCAGCTCACGGCACTCTCGCTCCTGGCTAACGTCGTGGTGGGGGCCCTCCTTCTCACCGGCCGGCGGCTGGTCCCGGGGCTCCTGCTGGTGGTGGCGGGCCTCCTCGACGTCTTCGACGGCGGGGTGGCCCGGCTCCGGGGCGAGGACAGCCGCAAGGGGGCGCTCCTCGACGCGGCCATCGATCGGGCCTCCGACGGGATCGTGTTCGGCTCGATCTTCCTGGCCGAGCTCGCGGTCCACGGCCACGAGCTCACCGCGGCGATGGCCCTGGCGGCCATGGTGGTCTCGCTGCTGGTGAGCCACCTCCGGGCCGAGGCGGAGGCCGCCGGCCTCGGCATGACCGAGGGGACCGTCCAGCGCCTGGAGCGGTACGTGGGGCTGGTGCTCGGCCTGACGATCCCCGGCGCGCTGCTCCCGGTGCTGGCCGCGCTGACGGTTCTGGGGATCGTCACCACGGTCCAGCGCCTGCTCACCGCCCGGCGGTTCCTGCCCTCCGGCCGGGGCGGCTGAGCCGCTACAGGACCGCGGCCTCCATCACCAGGTCGCCCTCCCGGAACCTCGCCGGGCGGAGCGGGCGGAGATCGAACGTCGAGCACGCTCCCTCGGTGATCAGCTCGGCCACCGCCTTCCCCGCGGCGGGAGCGTGCATCAGCCCGTGGCCGCCGAAGCCCGCGCAGATGATGAACCGCTCCGCCTCCTCGGCCGGGCCGACCACGGCGTGGTGGTCCGGCGTCTCCGGGTACAGGCCGGCCCAGCACTGCCTCGGGTCGATGGGAACCTCGCGGAGCGTGGGGAACCGGTTGCCGATCAGCCGGCCGAGGTCCTCCAGGAAGCGGGGATCGAGCGACGTATCCCAGCCGGGCGGGTCGGCGGGGTTCGAGTACGCGATGACGTAGCCCCCGCCGACCTCGCGGCGAACCAGCACGCCGG
>JBOGWD010000098.1:0-8061 GCA_050693275.1 Actinomycetota bacterium
CGCCCCGCCCCCCGCGCCCCCGGGACCGCCGCCGACGCGGTCGGCCTACGGAGCCCCGCCGCCCCACGGCGGACGGGGAGGAACGGTGTGGTTGTGGGTCCTCATCGCGGCCGTGGCCGTCGCCAGCGCCGGCGTGGGCTCCTATCTCGTGTTCGCGGGGAACGACGACGGCCTGGAACAGACCCGGGATGGAGAGACGCCCCCGCCCGGCCAGGCCACCGTCTCGGTCCAGACCAGGCTGTGCGATCCCGCCGCCGCTACAGCGCCGGTGGACGTGGCCATCGATCCACCGGACTCCGCCTCGGTCACGATCACCGGCGGCGACGGGTTCAGTCAGACCTTCACGGGCCCGGGCGGCAGCGGCCCGCTCGCTCCCGGCGAGTACGCCTGGACGGCGGAGGCCGCCGCCGGGATGACCATCGCCGGCGAGTCCTCCGGCTCACTCAGCGTGGCACCCTGCGAGGAGGTCACCACCGGCTTCATCGTGCGGGAACAGGCGCTGCTGGCGCACGTCCCCGGGCCCCTCCGCGGGAGCTGCCAGCAGGTCCCGGAAGAGCAGCAGCTCGGGCGGGCAGCGGCGAGCCTGCTGTGCGAGCAGACCCAGACGACGCTCTTCTACGACCTCTTCCCGAACGCCAACCAGATGCAGACCTATTACGACTCCCGGGTGAACGAGTTCGGCGTGACGCCGGGATCGGGGTTCTGCGACTCGGCCCAGCGTGCGGAAAACGCGTACGTCCGGAGCCGGGGCGACTCCATGTTCGAGGTCGGACGCCTCCTGTGCTTCCGGGACGCCGGCAGCGCCGTGCTGGTGTGGACGGATCGCCGGGTCGACATCGTGGTCGAGGCCCAGCGGGAGGATGCCTCGAACGACCAGCTCTACCGACGGTGGGCCCGGGTGGAGTTCGGGCCGCTGGCCTGAGGACGGCGTGAGCTCATCCGATCCGAGGATCGGCACGACGCTCGGCTCCTACCTGATCGAGGAGCTCCTCGGCCGCGGCGGCATGGGGGTCGTCTATCGCGCCGAGGATCAGCGACCCGGCACGCGGGGGCGAAAGGTCGCGCTGAAGGTCCTGGCCACGGAGCTCTCCACGGACGACCGGTTCCGCCAGCGATTCGAGCGCGAGTCGCAGATGGCGGCCTCGCTCGACCATCCCAACATCGTGCCAGTCTACGAGGCCGGCGAAGAGGACGGCCTGCTGTTCATCGCGATGCGGTACGTGCGGGGCGAGGATCTGCGGAGCCGGCTCCGGCGCGAGGGCGCTCAGCCCGTGGACCGGGCGCTGTCGGCGGTGACCCAGGTGGGCGCGGCCCTTGACGCCGCCCACACCAGGGACCTCGTCCACCGCGACGTGAAGCCCGGCAACATCCTGCTGGTCGAGGCGGACGACCCGGAAGCGCCCCCGCACGTCTACCTCACCGACTTCGGCCTGACCAAGCGGGCCGACTCCCACTCCGGGCTCACGGTCACCGGCCAGTTCGTCGGGACGATCGAGTACGTGGCACCCGAGCAGATCGAGGGGAAGGAGGTCGACTCGCGCACCGACATCTACGCACTCGGGTGCGTCTTCTTCGAGGTCCTGACCGGGACGCCGCCCTTCCGGGCCGAGCAGGATGCGGCGTTGCTGTGGGCTCACCTGACCCAGCCCGCTCCGAACGTCTCGGAGCGACGGTCGGGCCTGCCGCCTGATCTCGACGAGGTGGTCGCCAGGGCCATGGCCAAGTCGCCGGACGATCGGTACGGCTCCTGCAGGGAGCTGATCGCCGCGGCCCGAGCGGCCCTTTTGGGGACCCCTGCGGCAGCGGTCCCGCCGCCGCCGCCGCCACCACCACCACCTCCGCCGCCGGCGCCCACGGCCGCGTCCCTCCCCACCCGGCCGCAGGCCGCGTATGGGGCCCCCGCCGGCCCGCCGCCATATCCCCCTGCCGGTCCCGGCCCTCCAAGGAGCCGCCGGCCGGTCCTGATCGGCTCGATCGTGGGCGGCGTGGCGCTCGCGGCCGCGATCGTCGCGGGGATCGTGCTGGCCACGGGCGGCGACGACGGACCCACGCCGCCTCCCTCCCCCCCTCCAAGCCCCACCGCCGCCCCGACGTCCGGCCCGTTCCCCACCGAGATCGAGTCTCAGCTCTTGGCCCACGTGCCGGTCAACCTCCAGGACCCCGCGTGCACCCGGGGCAGCGCACCGCCGCCCGGAGCGGTCGCCGCCGTCGACTGCTTCACCGACACGCCGCAGCTGCTGTCCTACGTGTCGTTCGCCGACCAGGCCTCGATGGACGCCGCGCACCAGGCCGAGGTAGACACGGCCGGCGTGGCGCCGGGGACCGGGAACTGCGCGACCGGCGAGGTGGCCGAGGACACATGGGTCGATCCCGCGGGCGCGGAGTCCGGTCGTTTGCTCTGCTACGAGGACGAGCTCAGCGCCGTGATCTCGTGGACGCACGACGAGCTGCTGATCATGGCCGAGGCCCGCCGCCCCGGCGGGACGATCCGCCAGACCTACAGCTTCTGGACGGGCATCGCCGACCACGTCTGAGCGCGAGGATCAGCCATCCGGCCCGGGGCCCGCACGGGGCTCCTTGGAGGGCATTCAACATCCGGGTTCGCCCGGATGGCCGCAGCAGCCCAGGGCGATCCGAGCCCGGACGCGGTTGCGGATCACCCGGCGGACCCACCGGGCGGACAGACGCTCGGAGCGGAGGTTCCGGGCGAAGTCGCGCGTGTAATCGCCGAAGCCGCGGCCCATCGCGATCAGTCTACGGGACCGCGATGTCCCTAGGATGGGGCCATGTTCCTGCGCTCCCAGCGCTTCTACGACGCCGTGTACTCCTGGAAGGATTACCCGGCCGAGGCCGGGACTCTGCACGACCTCATCCAGGAACGGAGGCCGGGCGCTCGGACCCTCCTCGACGTGGCCTGTGGGACCGGGAAGCACCTCGAGCTCCTTCGGGAGCACTATGAGGTCGAGGGTGTCGACCTGGACCCGGAGATGATCGCCATCGCCCGTGAGCGGCTCGGTGACGATGTGCCCCTCCACGTGGGCGACATGACCGCCTTCGACCTCGGCCGCGCCTTCGACGTCGTGACCTGCTTGTTCAGCTCGATCGCGTACACGCGCACCGATGACCGGCTCGGAGAGGCCGTGGCGAACCTGACCCGGCACATGGCACCCGGCGGGCTGGTCATCGTGGAGCCCTTCTTTCCGCCCGATCGGTGGGAGGAGGGAAAGGTGTGGGGGAACTTCATCGACGAGTCAGATCTCAAGATCGCTCGGATGGACATCTCTCGAAGCCAGGACCGCATCGCTGTGATCGACTTCCACTACCTCGTGGGGACAACGTCGGGGATCGAGCACTTCACGGAGCACCACGAGATCGGCCTGTTCACCCATGAGCAGCACCTCGACGCGTTCGGTGCCGCCGGGGTGGAGGTGGAGCACCAGGAAGAGGGACTGATGGGCCGGGGCATGTACGTGGGGAGGAGGACCGGCTAGAGGCTCGCCAGGTCGGCGCACTTGGTCCGGATGCCCTCGGCGGCGGCGCGGAGCGCCGCCAGCTCCTCCGATCCGAGCTCGAGCTCGACGATCTCCTCGACGCCCCCCCGGCCCAGGCGAACGGGCACCCCGACGTACACGTCGGAGATTCCGTACTGCCCCGTGCACCACCCGCACGCGGGGAGTACCTCCTTCGTATCGCCGACGATGGCGTTCGCCATCTGCGCCACCGACGCCGACGGGGCGTAGTACGCGCTGCCCTTCTTCAGGTAGGCCACGATCTCCGCGCCCGCGTCTCGGGTCCGCTGGTACAGCCGCTCCAGGGCCTCGTCGTCGACGAGCTCACGGAGCGGCTTGCCGCTGACGGTGGCGTGCCCCGGCAGGGGCACCATCGACTCCCCGTGGGAGCCGAGGGTGATGGCCTGCACGGCCGAGGGAGACACGCCCAGCTCCTCGGCGATGAAGAACCGCAGCCGTGCCGAGTCCAGGGTCCCGGCCATCCCCATGACGCGCTCCCTCGGGAAACCGGTCAGCTCGCTGGCCAGGAAGGTCATCTCGTCGAGCGGGTTGCTGACCACGATCACGATGGCCTCCGGCGAGGTGTCGCGAACCCGCTCCGCCACGTCCCGCATGATCCCCGCGTTCTTCTCCAGGAGGTCCATCCTGCTCATGCCGGGCTGCCGCGGAAGCCCGGCTGTGATGACCACCAGGTCCGATCCGGCGGTGTCGGCGTACTCGTTGGTGCCCCTCACAACGGGCTCGAAGCCCTCGACCGGTGACGACTGGTTCATGTCGAGGGCCAGGCCCTGTGGCAGCCCCTCGACGATGTCGACCATCACGACCTCGTCGGCCAGGCCCCTCTGGGCCACCCGCATGGTGGTCGTGGCGCCCACGAACCCGCTCCCGACGATGGTCACCTTCACCAGAGCCACATCCTACCCACGACCGCCCGGATGGCGGACCCACCTGGCCCGTTCGGGCCATGGGGCCATGGTCATCGGGGGTGGGCCAAAGATGACCCGGAGAGGCCATGGACCGATTCGTCCAAACGGCCGACCATCTACCCCGAGATGTCCCGACACCTCCGCGCCGTACCGCCCTGGCCCGACGGTCCCATCTACGTGGTCGGCCGGAGCGCCCACGTCGACCCCGGCGCGGCCTACGTCGTGGCCCAGTGCGTCGACGACGCCGTGGCCGCGGTACTGTCGCTGGCCGGCCACGAGTCGCACCGGCGGGACGAGATGCTCGCCCACGCCGACCTGGCCGACGCCCTGGCCCGATGGGAGGCGGGCGACCACGGACTCCACGGACGGGAACGGGCCGCTCGGGCGGCGTTCGGCAGGCCGGCCGGCCGGGCCGGGAAGCGACTCCCACACCCCTCCGCGCTCGGCAAGCTCCTCCCCTGACCGCCTAGACGCCGGCCTCGAGCTTCTCGATCACCGCGTCGGCGACCTGGGAGGTCCCCACGGCAGTCGGGTCATCCCTGCTGGGCTTCATGTCGTAGGTGACGCTCTTGCCCTCCCCGATCACCGCGGCCAAGGCCCGCTCCAGCCGGTCGGCGGCGTCCCGTTCCTCGAGGTGCCGGAGCATCAGCATGCCCGAGAACATCATGGCCATCGGGTTCACCTTGTTCATCCCCCGGTACCTGGGTGCGCTCCCGTGTGTCGCCTCGAACACCGCGACTCGGTCGCCGATGTTCCCCCCGGGCGCGACCCCGAGGCCGCCGATCAGCCCGGCGCACAGGTCGCTGATGATGTCCCCGTAGAGGTTCGGGAGGACCAGCACCTCGTACTCCTCCGGACGGGCCACCAGCTGCATGGCGAGGTTGTCGACGATGCGATCCTCGAACTCCACGTCCGGGTACCCCTGAGCGACCTCCCTGGCCGTCTCCAGGAACAGCCCGTCGGAGAACTTCATGATGTTGGCCTTGTGCACGGCCGTGACCTTCTTCCGGCCCTCTCGCCTGGCGTAGTCGAAGGCCCACCGCACGATCCGCGTCGTCCCCGTCACCGAGATCGGCTTTATCGAGATCCCGCTGTCCTCCCGGATCCGTTTCCCGGTAAGGTCGGCGATCGTCTCGATCAGCCGCCCGGCCTCCGCGGTTCCCTGCTCGAACTCCACCCCCGCGTACAGGTCCTCGTGGTTCTCCCGACAGACGACCAGGTTCACGTTCTCGTACCGGGACCGGACCCCCGGGTACGACCTGCAGGGGCGGAGGCAGCAGAACAGGTCGAGCTCCTTCCGGAGGGCCACGTTCACGCTGCGGAATCCCGTACCGACAGGGGTGGTGATGGGTCCCTTGATGGCCACGCCGTTCGCTCGGATCGACTCGAGGACATGCTCGGGCAGCGGCGTCCCGTAAGTGTCCATCACGTCGGCGCCGGCCTCCTGCACGTCCCAGTCGAACCCCACGCCGGTGGCCTCGAGGACGCGCCGGGTCGCCTCGGATAGCTCGGGACCGACCCCGTCGCCGGGGATGAACGTCACTCGGTGAGCCATGGATCGCTCCTTGGTCGCGTGCTCGCGCCGGCCATCATACGCGTGGGCCCGGGGCGGGCGTTGGTATAGTCGCGACGTGAGCGAGAAGGGGCTCGCGGACGTCGTGGCCGCCGAGACGTGGATCTCCGACATCGACGGCCAGCTCGGGCGGCTCTGGTACGTCGGATACGACATCCACGACCTGGCTCGCTGGTCGACCTTCGAGGAGACGACCTTCCTGCTCCACCACCGGCGCCTTCCCAGCCGCGAGGAGCTCGACGATCTCACCCGGCGGCTCGTGGAGGAGCGCGAGCTCGACCAGTGGACCCGCGACATGATGCCCACGTTCGCCGAGGTCACCTCACCGATGTCGATGCTCCGGACGAGCGTCTCCGCGTCCTCCGGCTACGACCCCGATGGGTGGGACCAGTCGGCCGAGGCCAACGAGCGGAAGGCCATGCGCCTGGTGGCTCGGTTCCCCACCCTGATCGCGGCGTATCACCGGATCCGCACGGGCCTGGAGCCGATGCCCCCGAACGCAGGGCTCCCCCACGCCGCGAACTTCCTGGCCATGCTGACCGGCCAGGAGCCGGACGAGGAGGCCGCCCGGGCCTTCGACATCTGCATGATCCTGCACGCCGACCACACCATGAACGCCTCGACGTTCGTCGCTCGAGTGGTGGCCTCCACACTGTCCGACATGCACTCTGCCATCACGGCGGCCATCGCCGCGCTGAAGGGACCGCTGCACGGGGGCGCCAACGAGGCAGTGATGAAGATGCTCGAGGAGATCGGCGAGGTCGACCGGGTGGAGCCGTACATCCTCGACCGGCTGGGGCGGAAGGAGAGGATCATGGGCTTCGGCCACCGCGTGTACAAGACCGAGGACCCCAGGGCCACCCACCTCCGCCGACTCTCCCGCGAGCTCGGCTCGCGGGCCGGCGACACCCGCTGGTACGACCTCTCGGAGCGGGTGGAGAAGGTCGTGCAGGAGCAGAAGGGCCTCTATCCGAACGTGGACTTCTACGCGGCCAGCGTCTATCACATCCTGGGCATCCCCACGGACCTCATGACGTGCGTGTTCGCCGCGAGCCGCGTGGCGGGCTGGTCGGCCCACGTACGGGAGCAGCTCGCCGATAACCGCTTGATCCGGCCGGAGTCGGAGTACATCGGCCCCCGCAACCAGCGGTACGTGCCGGTCGAGGAGCGCACGTGAGGATCTCCGACATCATGACGAAGGCCGCCGTGACGGATCGGCCGGACGACGACCTCGCGGCGGCCGCCCGGAAGATGTGGGAGCAGCAGACCGGGTCGCTCCTGGTGCTCGAGGGGGAGGACTTGATCGGCATCATCACCGAGCGGGACGTGCTCCGAGCGGTCGCCACCGGGATGGCCCTGGACACCCCGGTCTCCGAGGTCATGTCGAAGGACCTGATCACGGTGGAGCCGACGACCTCGCTCCGGGAGGCTGCCGGGATCATGACCGAGCGGTGGATCCGCCATCTGCCGGTCCTCGAGGGTGGCCGGCTGGTGGGGATCGTGTCGCAGCGCGACCTGGCCGGGGTGCTGGCCGTCGCCCTCAACGAGCCCGAGGGCCTCCACCGGCTCATCGAGTCGAGCGGCCTGGTCCGGGAGCGACGCCTGAAGCGCATCGAGCACGGCGACCTCGACTGATCCGATGGCTAGCCGCGACCGCCGGCGATCCGGGCGGCCTCGGGCGAGGACTTCAGGCGGAGCATCGCCGCGATCCCCAGGGCGGGCCCCAGGGCCAGCATGGCGAACGCCCACCCCCAGCTCGAGGCGTCGCGGACCACCGGCACCAGCCAGATCGTGGCCACCGTGAGTGTGAAGCCCACGGCGAGCTGAAGGGTCACGGCCGTCCCCACGTAGGACTGGTCGGCGACCTCGGTCACGGCCGTGGAGAACTGCGCGGAGTCCGCCACGACGGTGACCCCCCACAGCAGTCCCACGGCCAGGACCAGCCACGGGGACCGGCCGAACAGCAGCCCGATCGTCAGCGCACAGGTCCCGGAGATCGCCATGGCCACCGCGGTGGTGCGCGACCTCCCCCACCGGTCGCCCAGCACGCCGC
>JBOGWD010000099.1:0-2993 GCA_050693275.1 Actinomycetota bacterium
CATCACCTCGTTCAAGCTGTTCATGGCCTACCCCGGGGTCTTCATGCTGGACGACGCGGCGATCTTCAAGGCCATGCAGCGGGCCGCCGACAGCGGCGCCCTGATCATGATGCACGCCGAGAACGGCGGGCCGATCGACGTCCTGGTCCAGCAGCACCTGGCGCAGGGGAAGACCGACCCCGTCTACCACGGCCTGACCAGGCCGGCGGCCATGGAGGGAGAGGCCGTGCACCGGGTCTTCAAGATGGCCGAGCTGGCCGGCGCTCCCGCCTACATCGTCCACCTGTCCTCGCGAGATGCCCTGGGCGCCGTCCAGGAGGCCAGGGACCGGGGGGTCGCCGCGTTCGCCGAGACGTGCCCCCAGTACCTGTACCTCAGCCTCGACGACCTGGCCCGGCCCGGCTTCGAGGGCGCCAAGTTCGTCTGCTCGCCGCCGCTTCGGTCCAGAGACCACCAGGACGAGCTGTGGAAGGGGCTGGCCCAGGGCGACCTCCAGATCGTGGCCACGGACCACGCGCCCTTCAACTTCAAGGGACAGAAGGACATGGGCAGGGACAGCTTCGCCGATATCCCGAACGGGCTGCCCAGCGTGGAGGACCGGGTCACCCTGATCTTCCAACGGGTCCGGTCCGGCCAGCTCAGCCCCAGCCGGTGGGTCGAGCTCATCGCCACCAACCCGGCCAAGATGTTCGGCCTGTACCCTCGGAAGGGAACCATCGCCCCGGGGTTCGACGCCGACATCGTGGTGTTCGATCCGAACCGCGAGCGGGTCATCTCCGCAGAGAGCCACCACATGAACGTCGACTACTCGTGCTACGAGGGGATGACCGTGTGGGGCGTCCCGGAGATCGTCATGCAGCGAGGCAACGTGCTGGTGGAGAACGATGAGTGGTTCGGCCAGGAGGGAGGGGGGAGCTTCGTCCCCAGGAGCCGGTTCCAGGAGCCATAGACGAGGAGCGATCGCATGAGCGCCACGAATGTCCACAGCTTCATCGGCGGGACGTTCCGCGAGTCCGCCGCGGAGGACGTGCCCGTCGACCCGGTGTTCGATCCGGCCACGGGCGAGACCATCGCCCTCCTGCCCTACTCGACGAAGGAGGAGATCGACGCGGCCGTTCGCGCGGCCAGGGAGGCCTTCCCGGACTGGGCGAACGTCCCGGTCCCCGACCGGGCCCAGGTGATGTTCCGGTTCAAGGGTCTCCTCGAAGAGCACTTCGAGGAGCTGTCGCTGCTGGTGGTCAGGGAGAACGGGAAGACGCTCCCGGAGGCCAAGGGGGAGGTGCGGCGAGCCATCGAGGTCGTGGAGCTCGCCTGTGGGGCACCCACCCTCCTGATGGGGACGAACCTCGACCAGATCGCCGAGGGCATCGACGAGGAGCTGGTCCGGTTCCCCGTGGGCGTGTGCGCGGGCATCACGCCGTTCAACTTCCCGAACATGGTGCCCCTGTGGATGATCCCGGTGGCGCTGGTGGCGGGCAACACGTTCGTGCACAAGCCGTCCCAGCGGACCCCGCTCTCGGCCATCCGGATCGGGGAGCTCCTGGCCGAGGCGGGGCTGCCCGCCGGCGTCTTCAACATCGTTCACGGGGCCAAGGACGCGGTGGACGTTCTCCTGGCCCATCCCGACGTCGATGCCATCTCCGTGGTCGGCTCGGTCGGGGTGGCCTCGTACATCTACGCCACGGCCGCGGCCGGCGGGAAACGCGTCCAGGCGCTCGGTGGGGCCAAGAACCACCTGATCGTGATGGACGACGCCGACCTGGATAAGAGCGTCACGGCGCTGATCTCCTCGGCGTTCGGGAACGCCGGCCAGCGGTGCCTCGCGGGGAGCGTGGCCGTGGGGGTGGGGTCCGTCGGGGAGGAGCTCGTCCGCGAGCTCACCGAGCAGGCCTCGAGGCTCCGGCTCGGACCCGGGGCGGAGCCGCACACGGACATGGGCCCGGTGATCCGGGACGAGCGGAGGAAGGAGCTGATCGGGTACATCGAGGAGGGTCAGGAGGGCGGGGCCACGCTGGCCCTGGACGGCCGAGGCATCGGTCCCTCCCAGGGCTTCTTCCTGGGACCCACGATCTTCGACGGCGTGACGCCGGACATGCCCCTGTGGAAGGAGGAGCTGTTCGGCCCCGTCCTGTCGGTGCTGCGCGCGGCCGACATCGACGAGGCGCTCCGGATGCTGAACGCGAGCACGTACGGGAACGCGGCCTCGATCTTCACCTCATCCGGGCACAACGCCCGCGAGTTCAAGCGGAGGGCCGAGGCCGGGATGCTCGGGGTGAACATCGGCGTGGCCGCCCCCATGGCGTTCTTCCCCTTCACAGGATGGAAGAGCTCGTTCTTCGGCGACCTCCACGCCACGGGGCTCGACGGTTTCCGCTTCTACACGAGGCAGAAGGTTGTCACGTCCCGGTGGTGGCTGGCCCCGACGCTCGACCACAGCCAGCCGGAGGGCCGGGGCCACTGACGGTGCGTGCAAACCTCACCTGCACTCGGTAGGTTGGTGCCATGGCCAGCAAGGACAAGGGCGGGGGCAAGGCCTCCAAGAAGACCGCCCAGAAGAACCTCAAAGAGAAGCGCGCCGCGAAGAAGCTGAAGAAGGCCAAGTAGCTCATCCCACGCCCCTTGCCGGTCGTGGAAGGATAGGGCGATGGCCACCGAGACTCGGCCGTATCTGGTGCTCCGTCCCGAGGACCACGTGGTCCTGGGCGAGCAGGACTTCGGTATGGCCGGCCTGAAGGCCGTGGAGTCGATCGGCCCGTTCGTGGACATCCAGGCGTCGGGACCCCTGATCACCGTGCACGACTCGATCGTCGAGGCCGGCCTGGGCATCGGCCACCACCCGCACCGGTACAACGAGCGGCTCTTCTATATCGAGGAGGGCCAGCTCGACCACGACGACGCGCTCAACGGCATCCAGGGCCACATGGACACGGGCGACGTCGGCCAGTTCACCGAGGGGCGCCGGGGGATGATGCACTCCGAGTGGAACCACGGTG
>JBOGWD010000100.1:0-5994 GCA_050693275.1 Actinomycetota bacterium
GGGCTCGGCGGTGGGGATGGACAAGGCCGTCCAGAAGGTCCTGTTCACGGCGGCGGGTCTGCCCGTGGTCCCCCACGAGGTCGTGACCGAGCGCGAGTGGCGCGAGGACCCCGAGGCCGTGACGGCCAGGGCCGAGGCTCTGGGGACCCCGCTGTTCGTCAAGCCCGCCGCGCTCGGGTCCTCGGTGGGGATCACGAAGGTGAAGACGCTGGCCGACCTGGAGCCGGCCATGCAGGAAGCCCTCCGGTACGGACGGAAGGCGCTGATCGAGCAGGGCGCCGAGGGCGTCCGGGAGCTCGAGTGCGCCGTTCTCGGGAACGACGATCCGGTGGCCTCGGTGGCCGGCGAGATCATCCCCACCGCGGAGTTCTACGACTACCGGGCCAAGTACCTCGATCAGTCGACTCGGCTCGTGGTCCCCGCCGAGGTCCGGGCCGAGGTCGCCGAGGAGGTCCAGCGGATGGCCGTGGCGGCCTTCCGGGCGATCGATGCCGCGGGGATGGCCCGGGTGGACTTCTTCTACCGGGAGCCGGACGACCTGATCGTGAACGAGATCAACACGATCCCCGGCTTCACCACGGTGTCGATGTACCCCAGGCTGTGGGAGGCGTCCGGGGTCTCCTACCCGGAGCTGGTCGACCGCCTGATCGGGCTCGCCGTGGAGCGCCACGAGCTCGAGCGGAGTCGGGGGGGCGCCCCGCCGCCGGAGCCCGACCGTTCCTGAGCAGTCCCCTTTACAGGTGGACGACCGGACAGGTGAGCGTGCGGGTGATCCCCTCGACGGCCTGGATCTTGGCCACCACCAGCTTCCCGAGGTCGTCGACGTTCCGCGCTTCCGCGCGGACGATCACGTCGTAGGGACCGGTCACGTCCTCGGCAGAAGCGACGCCGCTGATGGCGGCGACCTCCTTGGCCACCTGCGCGGCCTTGCCGACCTCGGTCTGGATCAGGATGTAGGCCTGGACCACGTTCACCCTCCTCCGGCGCTGGCGAGCCCACATTCTATGCCAGCGCGGCGGGCCCTCCCAACCCGGGTGGGCGCCGGGCGGTCCGGGGAGGGAGAATCGGGGCATGTCCAAGCGCGACGAGCCCCTGGACGCCTACCGGCGGATCCGGAAGCCGGTGCCCCCGCCGGGGCGAGCCATCCCCGACAAGCGGCGGAAGGCCGAGAAGGAGCGAGCCCGGCGGGAGATCGAGGAGGAGCGCCGCAAGCGCTGAGGTCATGGTGTTGTTCGAGGACCGGTTCGACGCCGGCCTGCGACTGGCCGAGGCCCTGGCCCACCTCGAGGGGGAACGGGTCGTGGTGCTGGGTGTGCCCAGGGGCGGGGTCGAGGTGGCCGCCGAGGTGGCCCGCGTCCGTGGCTGGCCCCTCGACATCGTCATCCCCAGAAAGGTCGGCGCGCCCTCGAACCCCGAGCTTGGGCTGGGGGCAGTCGCTCCGGGCGTGCGGGTCCTCGACGAGCGGATGCTTCGGACCCTGAACGTCTCCCAGGAGTACCTGGAACGGGAGATCGCCGCCCAGGAGGAGGAGATCGGGCGGAGGACGGAGGCGTACCGGAAGGGTCGGCCGCCGGTGGAGGTGGTCGGTCGGGTGGCCGTGGTGGTCGACGACGGGGTGGCCACCGGCGGGACGGCGGTGGCGGCGGTCCGGTGGGCGAGGGCGGCCGGGGCGTCCCGGGTGATCCTGGCGATCCCGGTGGCTCCCCGCGAGGCGGTTGCTCGACTCTCGAAGGAGGCCGACGAGATGGTGTGCCTGGCCACCCCGGAGCCCTTCTTCGCCGTGGGGCAGTGGTACGGGCGCTTCGCGCAGACCTCCGACCGGGAGGTCGTGGAGCTGCTGGAGAACGCCTCCCGGTGATCCTCGAGTACGTCGTGGCGGTCCCGCTCCTCCTGATCGGCCTGTACTCGGGGTGGCGGTCCCTGGCCGACCCCGTCCGGGCCGAGGACCGCGGCTCCAGGCTCCTCATCGCCGTCCACGAGGCGGCCAAGGCCGGGTTCTGGCTCGCGTTCGGTGGGTTCTTCCTGGCCTACGGGCTCCTCGAGCAGCCCCAGGACTTCCGGTGGTTCGCGCTGGTCCCCGTGGGGATGGCCGGCCTCCGCTTGCTCACGGCGGCGTTCCTGGCCCGCGGGTAGCTCACCGCCGGGTACTAGTCATTTCGGACCATCGGAAAGATGGCTCGGCGGGCGGCTCACCGTCCCCCGGTCGGTGCCCGATGAACATTGGCATGGAAGCGAACCGGGTGGCCAAGGAATTCTGGAACGAGGTGTTCGACCTCCGATCCCCGGTTCAGGACGCCCGCGGGAAGCGCGAGGCCAGGGTCCGTCAGAAGAAGCTGCGCCGGATCACCGCGATCCGCCCCACGGATCGCCCCTCTGCCTGACTCTCCGTCAGCCGACGGCCTTGATGATCTCCTCGTCGAGCTCCGGGAACCCCTTCAGGAACTCCACGCGCTCCGACTTGAACCGGTCCACCAGGCCCCGGTACTCGTCCGTCCGCCCCTCGCGCTCGTACAGGCGGCGGGGCTGGAGCAGCTCGCCGTCGTCGATCCCCGGGGCGGACCGGCCGATCTGGTAGCCGAAGTCCTCGTCCTCCACCCACTCGATCGTGTCCTCGGCGATCCCCTTCACCACGGCCGAGGAGTGGGGGATCTTCACCTTCTTCGATCGATCGTCTCCTTCCGGGCCGCCGACCCGCCCCGTGTTCAGCAGGTAGACCTCGATCGGATGTGAGGCCAGCAGCTCGAGGATCCGGTTTCCCTGCTGGCCGTGTCGGAGGGGGAAGAAGGGGTTGGTCCCGGGGACCCTCAGGAACTTCCCCTCCTCCGCCTTGCCCCCCGCCGAGGTCCCGGTGGTCTCCCCGAGCATGAAGTACGCGGCGGCCTGCGACTGGTTCAGCTTGGCCACCGCCGGGATGACGTTCTCGTTCCGGTTGAGGATCAGCAGGTGGTCGACCGGGCCAACCTGGCGAGGATCCTTCCACCGCCCCAGCGCATCCATGCCGAACACCGCCCGGCCGTTCTTCGTGTACGAGGTCTCGAAGAAGTTCACCTTCCCGGCGTCGTCCTGGTAGACGTTCTCTAGGTACGAGTCCGGCCTGACCACGGCGTTGTAGATGTTGGGCTCGAAGTCCGGATCGAGCGAGAACGTCTTGGCGAAGCACCCGTTCTCGGTCCCGTACACCTCGCCGCCGGGCATCAGGGCCACGAAGTCGTCCTGCACCGGCAGTGAGTCGTTCTGGGTGGTGAACGTCGTGGTGGTCTTGCCCGTCCCGGACAGGCCGATGATCAGGAACACGCGTTCTCGCCCGTTCGCCGGCACCACCTTGCATCCGGCGTGGAGGGCCAACCCGCCGCGGTCGTACACGATCCGGTTCCACATCCGGAGGCCGCCCTTCTTCGACTCGCCGAAGTAGTCGGAGTTGAGCACTCGGGTCACGCCGTTCTCGAGGTCCACGGCGATGCACCGCTCGTCGGGGTACCCGGACGCGGGGAGATTCGGAGTGTAGATCACCTGGACCTCAGGCTCGGCGTCGTCCCCCGGGTAGAAGAGCTTCTGCTGCATGCCGGCGATGTTGGCGTTGGCCCGCTCGATGGTGAGCCGGGCCGGCGTCCGGAACCCCTCGACGTTCCCGATGGAGCCGTCGACGACGATCATCTCCCGCCCGGCGATGTACTCGTCCTGGGCCCGGGCGATCCGCTCGTACTCGGCTCTGGTGATGGTCTGCCCCGAGGTCACCTCGGGGTCGTCGGACACGATGTAAGTGCTGCCGGCGCTGCGGGAGGTGGCCCGGGTCTGCACGTTCACGTTGCCGAGCTCGGTGATCCGGCAGGTGGTCATCTCCTCCGTGAAGGCGCGGAGCTCCTCCGGCGAGGGGTTGTCGTGCACGCGCTCAGCCTGCACCTAGGGTCCTTTCGGGTCGGGCAGGGGCAAGATTCTACCCCAGCGGCTCGGCCGGACACCGGCGGCCGAGGGCGGCCCTAGCGGTCGGTCTCGACCTCGAAGTACAGCCGAACCTGGGTTCGGTAGCGAACGACCTGGTTGTCCTCGACCTCGCTCGAGGTCCCCAGGACCTCGAGCTTGCTGATGTGCCGGATGGTCTTCGCGGCCTCGCGGAGCGCCTCGCGGGCGGCCTCGCCCCACGACTTCTCCGAGATCCCTTCCAGCTCCAGCGTGTTGATCGTCGGCACGTGGGCCTCCTTTCGATGCGTGGATTATGGTGGAAGGCCGATCGCGAGGGAAGTCCGATGGAGCTGAGCGAACGAGACCTGGTCCGAGGCATCCGCAAGGTGCTCTCGGGGAAGGCCCCCGGGGTCGTCGTGGCCGTGGGCGACGACGCCGCGGTGGTGGAGCCGGGACGCCACCAGGGAGTGCTGACCGCCGACATGCTCGTGGAGGGTGTCCACTTCGAGCTGGGGGCGACCTCGGCCCACGACCTCGGGTACAAGGCGATCTCGGTCAACGTCTCCGACGTCGCGGCGATGGGAGGGAGCCCCCGGTACGGGCTCGCGTGCCTGGGCCTGTCGGAGGGTATCGAGGCGGCCTGGGTGATGGAGCTGTACGGAGGGATGCGCGAGGCCGCCGACGAGTACGGGATGGCCATCGTCGGCGGGGACACCAGTCGGGCCGACCGGGCCGTCGTGTCGGTGACGCTGTCCGGGGAGGTGGCCGAGGGGCGGGCCGTGACGCGCTCCGGAGCGAGGGCCGGAGACGTCCTGGTGGTCACGGGGTCGCTGGGGGGCTCGGCCGGAGGCCTGAGGATCGCCCGGGACGCCGGGCGGCATCGCACCGACGCCCTGTCCACCGAGTGGGGCCGGTCCCTGCTGGCGATCCACGAGCGGCCCCGGGCCCGCGTCGGCGAGGGGCAGGCGCTGGGGGCGGCTGGGGCCCGCGCCATGATCGATCTCTCCGACGGGCTGGCCATCGACCTGGGACGCCTGTGCGAGGAGAGCGGTGTGGGGGCACGGGTGCGCCTCCCGGACCTGCCGATCACTCCCGGTCTGGTCGACCTGTCCGCGGCGACCGACGCCGACCCCCTGGACCTGGCTCTCCACGGCGGCGAGGACTACGAGCTGCTGGCCGCGCTTCCACCCGATGCCGTGGAGGAGGCCCGGCGAACGATCGTCGAGCGCTTTGGCACCCGGCTGACCGAGATCGGCGAGGTCGTCGAGGGCTCCGGCCTGGTGGCTCTCCGCGGCGAGCTCGAGGAGCCGCTGGAGCCGAAGGGCTGGGATCACTTTGTCCGGCGCTGAGGTTCCCCGGGCCCTGACGATCGCCGGGTCGGACTCCGGCGGCGGCGCGGGCATCCAGGCCGACCTCAAGACGTTCCAGGCGCTGGGCGTGTGGGGGATGACGGCCGTGACCGCGGTCACCGTCCAGAACACGAAGGGCGTGTCCGGATACGAGGAGCTCTCCCCGCAGTCCGTGGGCGACCAGATCTTGGCCGTGGTCACCGACATCGGCGTCGACGCGGCCAAGACCGGGATGCTCGCCTCGAGAGCCATCATCGAGGCGGTGGCCGAGGCCCTGGCCGAGGTCCGCGTGCCGAACCTCGTGGTAGATCCGGTGTTCGTCTCGAAGCACGGCCACCCGCTGCTCCAGGAGGACGCGGTGGACGCGCTGCGGACCCGGATCCTTCCGCTGGCCACGCTGGTCACGCCGAACCTGCCCGAGGCCTCGGGGCTGGCCGGGGTGCCGGTCCACACCGCCGCGGAGATGGAGGCGGCCGGCCGGGCCATCCTCGACCTGGGCCCGGCGGCCGTGCTGGTCAAGGGGGGCCACCTCGACGATGGGGAAGCGACCGACCTGCTGGTCACGGCGGCGGGGGTCCAGGCCATCTCGGCCGAACGGGTCGACACGCCGCACACCCACGGCACCGGGTGCGTCCTGTCCGCCGCCATCGCCGCTCACCTCGCTGGTGGGGCCACGCTGGAGGAGGCGGTCCTCAAGGGCAAGTCGTTCGTGACGGCGGCCATCCGGGCCGCGCTGGAGATCGGC
>JBOGWD010000101.1:0-1127 GCA_050693275.1 Actinomycetota bacterium
CGACCGGAGAGAGCGAAGCGCGTGGTGGCTCGGGTCGCCACCACGCCGCCGATGGCCAGGGCCGCCGTGGCCGCGGGGGAGGGAGCGTTGCGCAGATGGATCACCTGTGGCCCTTCATCCATCAGGAAGTCGTCGACCAGTCCCCCATCGGAGCTCACGGCCTGGGCCCGCACGCCCGAGGGGCCGGGCCTCAGGTGCCGGGTCCGGAGCTCCGGGAGGTATCGGCGGCACTCCGCGACGAGCGAGGCCTTCCACAGGTCCCGCCACATCTCCGTGAGACCCGCTCGCAGGTGCCTCCGAGCGAGCCGCCAGAACCCCCGATAGGCCAGGACCTCGGCGGCGTCGCGAAGATCGACCTGCCCTCGCCGGTACCCTTCTCGGGCCAGGGCCAGCACGGCGTTGGGCCCCACCCAGACCTGGCCGTCGATCCGCCGGGTGAAGTGGACGCCGAGGAACGGCAGAGCGGGGTCGGGCACCGGGTAGATCAACCCCCGCACCAGCGACTGGGCCGAAGGGCTCAGCACGTGGAAGCGACCGCGGAACGGGATGATCCGCGCGGCCCCCCGACCGCCGTCCATCGCGGCGACCCGATCCGAATGAAGCCCCGCACAGTTGATGACGTTCCGGGTGACGACGTCGCCGCGTTCGGTGCGGAGGATCACCTCCGCGCCCCGGCGCCCGATCCCGGTGACCCGATGACCGAGCAGGATGTCCCCTCCGCGGGCCCGGACCTCCTCTCCGAGGGCCATAGCCACCCGGCCGAAGTCGATGACAGCGGTGGTGGGGGAATGCAGGGCTCGGACGCCCACGGCGTGGGGCTCCAGCTCCCTGATCCCCTCGGGGCCGATCTCGGCGAGTCCCGGCACGCCGTTGGCCCTCCCCCGGTCCTTGAGCTCCGCAAGGCGGCCCAGCTCGGAGCGGTCGACGGCGACGACGATCTTGCCGAGGCGCCGGTGCGGGATCCCGTGCTGGTCGGCGAAGCGCTCCAGGCTCTCCTTTCCCTCCATGCACAGCCGCGCCTTGAGGGACCCGGGCGTGTAGTAGAGGCCGGAGTGGAGGACGCCGGAGTTGCGCCCGCTCTGATGCCTGGCCAGGCCTGCTTCCTTCTCCACGACGGCCGTCCGCAC
>JBOGWD010000102.1:0-2278 GCA_050693275.1 Actinomycetota bacterium
CGAACACGATCTGCAGGACCAGCGAGATCCCCGCCGCCCCGAGGGCGCCCAGGACCGGGCCCGGGGCCACCCGGAACCGCCGCCCGAGGAGCGCGCCAACGCTCCGGTGCCGGTGAGCCCACAGCAGCGTCACCCCGCCGAACACGCCGGTCTGGATCAGCAAGAGCACGGGCAGGGAGATGCCCGGGAGGAACAGGGCCGCAACGAACACCAGGACGACCGTGATGACCACGACCACGAGCGCATCACGGCCCCGCCACGGGACCCGGGGGCGGCCGTCGGGCTCGCTCATCAGGTTGCCGCGAACAGACGCCACACTCCCGGGACGCCTTTGAGCTCGTGCTCGCCGCGATCCTCAAAGTTGATCCCGGAGCCCGACACCAGATCCTAGACGGTGGAGGACACGAGAACCTCCCCCGGCAGGGCCAGCGCGGCGACTCGGGCCCCGATGTGCACGGCGATCCCCCGAACGTCGTCGCCGGCCAGCTCGCACTCGCCGGTGTGGAGCCCGGCGCGCACCTCGAGCCCCAGACCGCGCACCTCCCCCACGATGAACCGGGCGCACCGGATCGCCCGAGCCGGCCCATCGAACGTCGCCAGGAATCCGTCCCCGGCCGTGTCCACCTCCCGGCCTCGGAACCGGGACAGGGCCCCGCGCACCACGCCGTGGTGATCCTCGAGGAGATCTCGCCACCGCCGGTCCCCGAGCTCGGCAGCCCGCTCGGTCGAGCCGACGATGTCCGTGAACAGGACCGTGGCCAGCACCCGGTCGGGCTCGGGACCGCGTCGCATCCCGGTGAGAAACTCCTCGATCTCGTCGAGGAGGGCGTCCCGATCTCCCACCCAGGGGAGATGGTCCTCGCCGGGAAGAACCACGAGCCTGGCCCCGGGGACGTTCTCGGCGATGTACCGGGCCTCCTCCCCACGCATGACGAGGTCGCCCCCCCGATGGAGGACGAGCGTGGGCACGCCGATCGTTGGGAGGACGGGTCGGACGTCCACGGCCATGTTCATCCGGATGAGCGCCGCGGCCGCTCCCGGGCTCGCGGACTGTCGGAGATACGACGACCACCATCGCACGAATCGCTCGTCGCCCATCGCACTCGGCGCCCGCTGGGGCAGGGCCACGGGACCGCCCCAGTTCTCCTCGATGTCCCGGATGAAGGCCTCCCGTTCCTCGGGGGGCCGCCCCCACGGATAGTCCTCGGAGTGCAGCCGCCGAGCGTAGGTTCCGTAGACGATCAGCGCCGACGTTCGGTCGGGGTACGTGGCCGCGAACAGGGCGCACATCGGCCCGCCCTCGGACACCCCGAAGAGCGCTGCGCGTTCGGAGCCGACCGCGTCCATGACCGCGCGGACGTCGTCCATCCGCTGCTCCAGGGTTGGCAGCCCGTGCTCGGGTACCCGGTCGGAGAGGCCCGTGCCGCGCTTGTCGAACAGGATGAGCCGGGAGAAGGAGGCCAGCCGGTCGAGGAACCTCGAGTACCAGGGGTCGTCCCAGTTGCCCTCCACGTTCGATACCCAGCCCGGCACGTAGACGAGATCGAGTCCTCCCTCGCCGACGACCTGGTAGGCGATGTTGACGTCGCCGCTCTTCGCGTAGCGGGTCTCCGGGAGCGCTCCGGCGCTCACGGCATGAGGCGAAGGAACCGGCGGCGGCCGACCTGGAGCACCCTTCCCACGAGGTCGGGCGGCGCGAACTCGGCGTCCGGATCCGTGACGGCCTGGTTGTCCAGCCGCACGCCACCCTGCTCGATCAGTCTCCTGGCGTCGGCATTGGAGGACGCCAGACCCGTCGCCGCCAGAAGGCGGGGCAACCAGACCCGTCCGTCCTGCACGGCCTCGGCGGGCACCGTGGCCTCCGGCATGTTCTCCGGGATCTCGTGTTCCCTATGTACCTTGTCGAATCGCTCCGCCGCGGCGCTGGCCGCGGCCGCTCCGTGGTAGCGGGAGACGATCTCGGTTGCCAGGCGGCGCTTCTGTTCCGCCGGATGCAGCGTCCCATCCGCCAGTCCCCGGTCGATCGCATCCAGTTCCCCCGGCGGCACCCTCGTGCACAGCCGGAACCAGATTGGGATCAGGTCATCGGGGATCGACATGGTCTTGCCGAACTGCTCCTCGGGCGGCTCCGTGAGGCCCACGTGGTTGCCGAACGTCTTCGACATCTTCCGGGCCCCGTCGGTGCCGGCCAGCAGCGGCAGGGTGAAGGCCACCTGGGGCTCCTGCCCGTGCGCTCGCTGCATGTCCCGCCCGACCAGGAGGTTGAAGGTCTGGTCGG
>JBOGWD010000103.1:0-5460 GCA_050693275.1 Actinomycetota bacterium
CGGGCGACCCCCGCCAGGTCCTCCGCCCGAGCCTGGAGGTAGTCATCCTCCAGGGCCCGGTACTCGGCGATCACCGCGTCCGCGGCAGCCCTCCAGGCCTGAGCGGCGTTCCGGCGCTCCTCGACGATCCCCCGGCGGGCCGCTCCCACGAGGAGGTCGTCCTCCAGGAACAGGGCGTGGGCATCGAGGATAGCCGCCTCCTCCTCCCCGGCCCTCGCTGCCACGGACGATCGCTGCTCTCGTATCTCGCGCCGCGCCACCTCCAGAGCGCCCTCGAGCGCCTGCCATTCCGCTTCCGGGTCCCCCGCCGGGTGGGTGGGGACCTGGATCGGCAGGATGCGGAAGTGTCTGGCCCGGCCCGCGACGATCCCCGGCGAGGCCGGTAGCCCGGACAGGTGCGCGGCCTGGGCGGGGAGCGGGGCCAGGGCCTGGGGGCGAGCCGGCGGGGCCGCCGGCATCCGATCCTCGAAGTCCCGGTCGGCCAGGGTCTGGAGGGCCGCCAGGGCCTCGGCGGCATGCGGGCCACTGGCGAATACCACGATCTCGTGGCCCTGGCGGACCCCCAGCGTGGCCAAGGCGTTCAGGCTCCTTCCGTTCCCAGGGCCCTTTCCCGTCGTAGTGTTCTGCACCGAGACCTCCGCATCGAAGCGTCCCACTGTTTGCACGAAACGGGCCGCCGGCCGAGCGTGGAGGCCCAGCGGGTTCTTTACCACCAGCCGGATCGACGGACCCTCCGGGATCGCCGCCTCTGCGGGAACCTGCCGCGCGTCGGCCTCCCCCTCGCCGAGATGCTCCAGCTTCGCTCGGAGGGCGCCGCTGGCCTCCGCGGCCACCTCCTCTAACGACGCCCCCGTGCGGGCCACCGCGGCGGCGGCCACGGCCCCCTCGACCATGGGTGCGGGGCACAGTACTACCCGGTCCCGTCGACCCGATGGCAGGAGGTCGAGGGCCATCTCGGCGCTGAGGACGGCGCTTCCCAGGTCCATCAGCACGACGACCCCGTCGTCGGAGTACGCGCGCTCGATCGCCTCGGCCACCAACGCCGCGTCGGTGCCCAGGGCGGGCTCGTCCAGGCGAAGCCCGCCGGCCACCTCGAACCGGACCTCCCCGCCCATCTCCCTGGCCACCTCGGCCACCCCGTCGGCCAGCATGGCGCTGTGGGAGACGAGGACGATGCCGACCACGGCCGAAGTCTACCCCCGAGTCCGGCCCCTGCCGGCCCGGGCGCCGCCGGTCACCGCTCGGCCGGAGCGCTCCCGTTCCCCAGGCGGTAGGCCCGGTACAGGATCTCGATCGGGTGAACGGCCGCCACCCCGGTGCCGTGGGTGATCTGCCACCGGCATGTCTCGCTGTCGCAGGCGGCGAGATCCGCGCCGGACCCCCTGATGTCGCCGAACAGCGGTTCCCCGACAGCCATCGACACCTCGTATTTCTCCTTCTTCAGCCCGTAGGTGCCGGCGATCCCACAGCACTCCCGGTCGAGCTCGATCACCCGGAGCTCCGGGATCAGCGCGAACAGGTCCAGGGCCGGCTTTCCGATGCCGTGACCACGCTGCTGGCAGGGAGCGTGGTAGGGCACAGTGAGGGGAAGGGGATGAAAATCCGTTCGCAATTCTCCCCGGTCGTGGAGCATGAGCAGGTACTCGCAGATGTCGAAGGTCCGCTCGCTGACCACGTCGAGGTCCGCGTCGTCGACCTCCAGGATCTCCCGGGCCTCCCGCTTCAGCATCAGGCCGCAGCTCGTGGAGGTGGCCACGATATCCATGCCCGCTTGGGCGTGAGGGGCCAGCCTGGCTGCCAGCCGCCGGACGTACCGGCGTGCGGGTGCGAAGGCGCCGTTGGACTGAAGAGGCAGACCGCAGCAGCCCTGGCGCGGGACGACGACCCCGAGGCCATTGTGCTCGAGCACGGCCACGGCCATCTCGCCCAGCCGCGGGTCGTAGTAGTTCGTGCTGCAGCCGTGGAAGTAGACGACGGTCCTCGCCGCGGCCGGGGACCGGTGGCGGCGAGCCCACCTCCGGAACGTCCTCCCGGCAAAGGTCGGGAGGGGTGCCGATCGGTGGATCCCCAGAGCCCGGTCCAGGAGGGCCCGGACGGCACGGCTGCGGAGGGCCCGATTGGCGACCCCCGCGACCGGTGTCGCGAACCTGGCCGTCACGCCGGGCCGGGCCAGGATGCGGTCCCGGATGGGGATGCCCGTCTCGGCCTTGAGCTTGGCCCGGGCCTGGGCGTTGATCTCGGCGATCTTGACCCCCTGGGGGCACACCTGGGTGCAGATCCCGCATCCTGAGCAGTAGTCGAGCGACGCGTCCGGCGACGGCCCACCCGTCCGGAACCGCTCGGCCTGCGGCCCCACGTACTTCGGCCCCGGGAACAGTGGGGTGGCCTGAGCGAAGGGGCAATACGTCTCACAGATCGTGCACTTCACGCAATGATCGAGCGAGCCACGGATCTCCTCCATCAGGACGTCCCCTCCAGGATGTTCGTCGCGGCCCCGTACCCGGTGGCCAGGCTGATGCCGTCCCCGGACTTCTCCTTCCAGGGGGTCGCTCCCCCGAGGATGGCCCCAGCCGCGTAGACATTCTCATACACTGGCTCGCCCGCGAGGTCCGAGGGGCGAAGCCGCTCGTCCACGGCCACGCCGGCCTCCGCCAACGGCTGGGGATCGAAGTACCGGGGGGCGAACCTCGGCTTCCCAGACCCCGGTAACCCGGCCACGGTCAGGCCGAACACCATCTCCCGAACCGTGCCCGACGAGTCCATCTCCAGCCCCCTGGCGGCGATCCCCCCGGAGGCCAAGACGAACGACCGGGCCGGGTAGGCGATCGGCCGAGCGGCGGACTCCGCCACCACCGCATTCACCCTCCGTCCCTCGGCTTCCGCCCCGATCACGGTGGCGTTCGCGATGAGGCGTCCCCCTGCTCGGCGGAGCGCCTCCCTCAGCGCCCGGAAAACCCGAAGCCCCGGCACGGACGGTGGCAGGGTGGGGATCTCGAATACCGCGGTCCCCAGGGCTTCCGTGAGCTCCTCCCACACGGCGCCGGCCTGGTCCAGCCCCAAGACCGCCGGGAGCCCCACGGTCTCGCCGGGCTCCACCACGTCCTCGAGCGTGCGGAGCACCGCCTTCCGGAAAGAGGCGTCCTCGAAGCGCCGGGCGAACGCCAGCTGGCCCACCTCGGCCAGCCCCTCGGTGGCGACGTCCAGCTCGATCCCCCGAGCGGAGACCGAGTCGCCGGATGGGAGGGAGGCGCCTCTGAGGTTGTCCGCCACATACATGGGATAGAAGTCCTTGAGGCCGCGAAGGCCTGCGATCACGAACGTTCCCCCGTGTCGGAGATCTCCGCCGGCCATGGTCTGAGGCACGGCGGCGGAGGGTTTGGGGACGCCCACCGGAGTCGGGATCAGGAAGTTCTCCATGAGCCCTCCGACGTAGCGGTAGGAGGAGAAGAGCCCCTTGAACCACTCGACGCTGGCTTCGAGGATCCACGGCGCCAGACGGGCATACGGGTGGTCCGGGTGGGCCGCGACGAACCGGGGCAGAGCCCACGTGGGGCTCTCCACCAGGTCGGGCGCGTAGCCGAGGACGTCGATGGTCCCCGGGGAGAGCTGGATGGACCCCACCCCCCTGGCCAGGACCACCACCCGCCGGCCTTCCTCCGCCAGCCGGACTGCCGCCACCATCCCGGCCATCCCGGCCCCGATCACCACGGTGTCGTAGTTCAGCTCGGCAGCCGCTCCACGTCAAGGAGGCCCTGAAAGATCCAGTCGTCCAGGCGGGCCTGACGCAGCTGGTCCCCATAGAGGATCGGGTGGACCCCCTTCCACCGCTCCTGCAGGAAGGACAGCAGCGAGGCGTTCGCCGTGGCCCGATCCAGCCGCTCCACGGAATGGAGGATTCCCGTGGCCCGGTAGATGCAGAAGCCTCCCTGGCACGGGCCCATACCCAGGCGCAGGGTCCTGCGGATGTCGTCGAGGTCGACGGTTTCTCGCCGCCTGATGGCCTCCTCAAGCCGGCGCCGGGGAATCAGCTCGCACTCGCAGATCAGCTGGTCGTCATTGAGCGCGGCCTCACGCGAGGCCACGCGGGCACCAAGCCAGTAGTACCTGGCCTCGGCTGAGTCAGGCAGCGGCTCCTCGGCCGTGCGGCACGGCCGGTCCTCCCCGAGCTCGATGCACACGGCGTCCACGGCCTCCTCGGCCATCAGTCGGAACGTGACGAACTTGCCTCCGGTGATCGTCAGGAACCGCTCGACCCCGTCCCGGACCCGGTGGTCGAGCAGGGTGTGCGACCGGGTCACGTCCCGGGTCTCCGCGACCTCAGTCTCCTGGTACAGCGGGCGGACCCCGCCCCACACCCGCAGGGCCCGGGAACGGCGAAACCCCGGGACGAGGTTTTCCCCGGCCTCCAGCATCTGCTCGACCTCGGCCTCGTTGATCTCCCAGTCGTCGGGGTCGGCCACCTTGGTGTCGGTGGTCCCGATGACGCTCACGGTGCGGATCGGCACGATGATGTCGCCGTCCCCGGGCATGTCGCACCGGTTGACCACCGTGTTCACCAGCCGGTGGTTCATGGCGATCATGATCCCTTTTCCCGGCAGGACCTGAACCCGGCACCCGGCCATGTCCGCGATCGTTCCGGCCCATGCCCCCGCGGCGTTGATCACGAATCGGGCCCGGATCTCCTGTTCCTCGCCGGACGGGTCCCGAACCACGGCGCCGGTCACGGTGGCGCGGTCCATGACCAGCCGAACGACCTCGTGGTACGGAAGGACCTTCCCCCCGTGGTCCCTGGCTGACCTGACGCAGGCCCACACCGTCTTCCAGGAGTCGATCGCCGCGTCCGGGACCAGGAACGCACGGGAGATCTTCGGGTTCAGCCTGGGTTCCCTGCGGAGAGCCTCCGCCACGGGGATCTCGTCCGCTGGGATGTCCACGGCCTGGCAGGCCTCCACGAATTGGTCGGCGTACGCCGCGTCGTCCAGCGGGGTGGTGACGAACAGGCCCCCGGTGTCCTCGATGCAGTCGGCGGCGATCCGCCGCAGCACCCGGTTCTCCAGGATGCACTCCTCCGCCGCCTTGGGATCCTTGACCGCGTATCGGCCGCCCGAATGGAGGAGCCCGTGGAACCGCCCTGTGGTGCCGGTGGCCAGGTCCCCTCGCTCGACGAGCATGGCGGAGAAGCCGCGCATCGCCGCATCCCTGAGCACCCCCGCGCCGGTGGAGCCGCCCCCGACGACCAGGACCTCGGTCTCGAGCCCCATCGTGGCCGAGTATCGCACCCGGCGTCCGAATCACGCACAGCGGTCGGGCGGGCTCGGCGTTCCCGGGCGAGAGGGACTACGATGCCCTTATCGGAATCGGGCCCTGGAGGGGGAGCGATCATGGGAAAGGACGAGCGCGAGCATCGCGGCGACTTCGCCGAGGGACAAGAAGAGGAGGAGCATCACCCGGAGCGGGAGC
>JBOGWD010000104.1:0-4984 GCA_050693275.1 Actinomycetota bacterium
CCGGCCCGAAGTCGGAACATCGACCGGAGCCGCTCGGGGAGCAGGGCCAGCGTGATCTGGCGAACGGCGGCCGTTGGAAGTCGGAGCGGCAGCGGGAGCGGCGGACGAAGGACGTGACGGACCAGCCGGCGGCCCTCGGGGCTGGCCCGCAGCTCGGAGCCCTCGAGCATGCCGGCCATATAGGAACGGAACGCGTCGAGGTCGGCGGGGACGACCCGGCGGGGGATCCCGAACAGCTCCGCCGAGTCCACCGTCTCCCGGTAGTACCGGCGACGCACCGGCTCCGGGAGCCGGCGGACGAAGCGCTCGTAGACCAGAAGCGTCGTGTCGATGAGGGTGGCGTTCACCCACAGCAGGAGCCCGGGGTCGTCGGCCCGGTACGACCGCCCCTCGGCGATGCCGCTGACCCGGTCGTGGACGGCCCGGATGGCGGCTGCTGCGGCCTCGGCCTCCTCCGGCGTGCCGTAGATCAGCGCCAGGCTCAGGTCGAGGGTCCGCCGGAGCCGCTCCAGGGACCGGGCCGGGAAGTCGCTGTGCTGGGCGACGCCGGCTGCCACCAGGGGATGGGCCAGCTGCATGACCAGGGCCCGTTGGCCTCCCACCAGGAGGATCCGCTCCCGGTTCACCCGGGCCATCGTCGGCGCGTCCATCCGTCGGATACGGTACCGCCCATGGTCGTTCGCCCGGCGAGACCCGAGGACTGGCCGGCCGTGGCCGAGCTCCTGGCCCAGCTCGGGCGACCGGACGTGCGGGAGACGGCCGACGAGAACGCCGCCCGGGACCTGTTCCAGGCCTATCTGGCCAGGGAGGACGTGGCGGTGCTCGTGGCCGAGGTGAGTGGCGCCGTGATCGGCTTCCTCGACATGGAGTTCCGGGTCAGGCTCAACTTCACGGCGCCGCAGGCATGGATCCCGGACATGGTCGTGGCCGAGGACTCTCGGTCCGGCGGCGTCGGCCGGGCGCTCATGGCCCGGGCCGAGGAGCTGGCCAGGTTGCGGGGCTGCTGGGGGATGGAGCTGGAGTCGGCCACCTGGCGCGACCGGGCCCACGCCTTCTACGTCAGGGAGGGGTGGAGCGATTCCGGGAAGTCCTTCTCCAAGCTCCTGGGCCGAGGGCATGACCTGGCCTCCATCGCCTCGCTGATCGGACCGAGGTAGGCAAATCAGGAGACAAATCCCTTTCGTTTGAGTGATATTATTCACTCATGGCCGAGCTACTCCCCTACGCGGACGATGACGAGATCGTCGGCCTCTGCCAGGAGCTCGATCTCTGGCGTGGGCTCCTCGATCGCCGCGGAGTCCTGCCTCGCCGATGGCTTGGTCGTCTGCGACGCGATCTGGAGGCCGAGGCCGTGGCGGCATCCACCTCGATGGAGGGGGTGCCGGTGACCGTGGATGGGGTGCGCCGCATCCTCGCCGGCGATCAGCCGCCCGAGGTGGAACCAGAGGACAGGGAGCTGGTCGAAGGGTACCGCGAAGCCATGAGCTACGTTTTGAGAAGGGCGGACGACGACGCCTTCCGTTGGAACCGTGAGCTCGTTGCGGGGATCCACGATCGAGTGCTCGCCGGCAGGCACTCATTGGGAGCCGGCAGACTGAGGGCCGATCGGCCGGCGTTCGTGGTGAATCAGCTCACCGGAGAGCAGGTCTTCCTTCCCCCGCCGGGAGAGGACGTTGCCAGCCTCGTGGACGAGGCGTGTGGTCGGATGGACGGAGGTCACCCCCACCCCGCGCTTGGCGCGGCCTGGATCCACGTCGCCGTCGCGGCCATCCACCCCTTTCGAGATGGGAACGGCCGGGTCGCCCGCGTCCTCAGCTCCCTGGCGATGTGCCGAGGAGGATTTACCCGTACCGAGTTCACGTCGCTGGAGGAATGGTGGGGGCGGCACCGGGCCGACTACTACGCGGCGTTCGAGTGTCTGGGATCCGAGTTCGATCCCGGTGTCGACGTCACGGCGTTCATCCGAGCCCACCTCGAGGCACAGCTGAGCCAGGTACGGGACCTCGACGCCAGGGAGCGCGTCGAGCGCGAGGTGTGGGCCGCACTCGAAGAGGTCGCAGAGGATCGAACACTTCACCGAAGAGTCTCGAACGCGCTGTGGGACGCCTTCCTTGGCCGCGAGGTCACCGCCGGCTACTATCGCTCACTCTCGGATGTCAGCGCTCCCACCGCGACGAAGGATCTCGGCGGTGCGGTAGCAGCCGGGCTCCTCGCCCCGAAGGGGCAGCGGCGCGGCCGACGCTACCTGGCTGACCCGCGGCTCTACGAGGCCGTGGCCGAGACGCTCTTCATCGAGGTATCGGGACCACCCGAGGCGGCGCGCGATCGGATCACCTCCGAGCTCGCGCGTCGACTGACGTTCTCCGGAGAGGCCTTCGGGTTTCCCCGCCGACCGTTCTCCGGCGAAGGACCCGAGGTCAGCGGCGGCCGACCACGACACGGGTGACCTGGGGCCAGCCCTTGGTGCTCCGGATGTCCCGGTAGCCCGCCCGAACCAGGAGCCCCCGGACCCGCCGGGCGAAGTCGGGGCTGACCTCGAGGAGGATCCAGCCGCCCGGCCGGAGCCACGCCCCTCCCTCTCCGGCGGCTCGCTCGACCAGGCTTAGCCCGGAGTCGGTGTAGTCGGTGAGGGTGTGGGCGGGCTCGAATCCGCGGACCTCGAGGGGGAGATCCCGCAGCTCCGGGTGGGGCACGTACGGCACGTGTGCGGTGAGCACGTCGATCTTCTCCCGGAGCCGTTGCGGCAGCGGCCCCAACATGTCCCCGACGTGAAACGCCACGTTGCGGACGCCCAGCGCCGCCGCGTTGCCTCGGGCCTGCCGGATGGCGCCGGCCGAGATGTCGGTGCCGTGCACCTCGGCCCGCCGGGACCCCGCGGCCAGGGCCAGGGCGATGGGGCCGATCCCCGTGGCCAGGTCGACGGCCACCGGATGGCGGCGGCCCCGGAGGCGTCGGAGGGCCTGGTCGACCGTGAACTCGCTCGACTGCCTGGGCACGAAGACGCCGGGCCGGACCCGGAGCCGGAGCCCCGCGAACTCGGTCCACCCGAGGATGTGGGCCATCGGCTCTCCGCCGGCCCGGCGCCGGATGAGGGTGTGGTACCGGCGGGCCCGTCGGCCGTCGACGGGCAGGTCGTCCTCGAGGTCGTCGGCCTCCGTCCCCACGACCGTGGCCAGGAGCACCCTGGCCTCGTCCCGCTCTCTACTCGGGGGCCAGTGGTCGATCGCCGGGGATCGCCGGAGCCGGCGCTCCCCCGAGGCGATCAGGTCGCGAGCGGGCGTCGTCACGGGCGGAACCTTACCCGGCGCGGGCGTATCCTTGGTCGCGACATGACCAACCGACCCGTGCGCTCCGTCCCCCACCCCCGCCAGGCCGCGGCCAAGGCCGTCACGATGATGTCGGATCGCGTGCTGATCCGCCGGCCCGACGAGGAGAGCGAACGCCGGTCCAAGGGGGGGCTGCTGATCCCGGCCACCGCGGCCACCGTCAGCAAGCGCGGCCTGTGGGCCACCGTCGTGGCGGTCGGCCCCAACGTGCGCAACGTCGAGCCGGAGGACGAGGTGCTGCTCCTGCCGGATACCGGGATCGAGGTGGAGATCCGGGGCGAG
Organism: Actinomycetota bacterium; assembly: GCA_050693275.1. Taxonomy (GTDB): domain Bacteria; phylum Actinomycetota; class UBA4738; order UBA4738; family CALAEC01; genus CALAEC01. The sequence goes on from JBOGWD010000104.1 coordinate 3,609, forward strand.
GAGTACCTGCTGGTACGGGAGCGGGAGATCCACGCCGTGGCCAGCGAGCGCGGCGACCCCAAGACCGGCCTGTATCTCTAGCGGGCCGAGGGGACGGCTGCCCGGGCTTCACCGTGAGCACGGCGACCAAGCATACTGTCCGCCGTGCGGGTGAACCGGCCGAGCGAGCCCTCGTACGCGGGGATCGGGACCTTCGACAAGCTGCCGGTGATCCTCGACCCGGCCGAGCTCGAGGGCGTCGACGTGGCCATCGTGGGGGCTCCCATCGACGAGACCACCGTGGGCCGCCCCGGGACGAGGTTCGGCCCCCGAGCCATCCGCCTGGCCGATCCGGCCGGAGCCGGTGACGAGCGTCCCCACATGGATCTGGGGGTGAACCCGTACGAGGTCCTCACGGTGGTGGACCACGGGGACGCGGAGATCGTCCCGGCGGACCCGGCCCGCAGCCACGAGGCGATCCGGTCCTCGGTGCGGGCCATCCTGGCGGCCGGCGCCTTCCCCGTCGTGCTGGGCGGCGACCACTCGATCCTCCACCCCGACGCCGGCGCCGCCGCCGACCACCTCGGGGCGGGGACGGTCGGGGTGATCCACTTCGACGCCCACGCCGACGACGCCGAGACGCTGTTCGGGGTCCGGCGTTCCCACGGCACCCCGGTCCGGCTCCTGGTCGAGGAGGGCGCCGTCCGCGGCGAGCACGTCGTCCAGGTCGGGCTCCGCGGGTACTGGCCCGGTCCCGAGGAGTTCGCCTGGGCTCGGGAGCGGGGGCTGGTGTGGTTCACCCAGGGTGAGATCGACGAGCGGGGCCTCGACGAGGTCATCGAGGACACGATCCGTCTGGCCGGCGCCCCCGGGAGCGTGTGGCTCTCCGTGGACATCGACGTGGTCGACCCCGGTTCGGCCCCGGGCACCGGCGCCCCGGAGCCGGGCGGCCTGACCCCCCGGGAGCTGCTGGGGGCCGTGCGTCGGATCGGCCGGGAGGTGGAGCTGTGCGGGATGGAGGTGGTCGAGGTCTCCCCACCGTACGACCACGCCGACGTGACCGCCCTGCTGGCTCACCGGGTGATCCTCGAGACGCTGTCGGCGCTCGCGCTCCGCCGCCTGGGCCGGGATCCTGCCCCGGAGCGTCCGGACCGGGCCTAACGGTGGTCCAGGACCCTCCCCCCGGCCCGATGACACCGGACCGAGCGCTCTGCTAGGCTTCGCGGCGCTCGCACCACCCCACGGTTTCGAACCCCCTACATCTGGGTAACCAAGCACGCCGTGGATCGGCTGACCGCAGGTCAGTGCGACGAGGATCCCCGAACATGACGAGACCAGCGAGCGTATAGAACCGCTCTATTCGGTCAGCCCGGGGGTCCGAACTCCTCCCTCTGCCC
>JBOGWD010000105.1:0-2445 GCA_050693275.1 Actinomycetota bacterium
GGGCTTCTCAGGGCGGTGGGGTTGGTTCTCCCCGTCGCGTCGAAGGTTCTGCTGTTCGTGGACCAGTTCGAGGAGGTGTTCACGCTCGTTGCGGACGAGGGCCGGCGTCGCCACTTCCTGGCGAGTCTCGTGGCCGCGGCGACCGAACCCGGCCACCGCGTCCGCGTCGTGGCCACGCTTCGCGCCGACTTCTACGACCGGCCCCTCAGGTACCGGAGCCTCGGCGAATTGATCCGAACCGGGAGCGAGCTGGTTCTCCCGCTCTCGTCCGACGAGCTCGAACGGGCGATCACCAACCCCGCCGAACGGGTCGGCGTGAGCGCCGAGCCCGGCCTGGTGCCGGAGATCGTCTCCCACGTGGCCGATCAGCCCGGCTCGCTCCCGCTCCTGCAGTACACGCTCACGGAGCTCTTCACGCGCAGGAAGGACGGCGCGCTGACCCTCGACGGCTACCATCGCATCGGTGGGGTTTCGGGCGCCCTGGTTCGCCGGGCGGAGGAGATCTACCGAAGCCTCGACGATGGGGGCAGGGCCGCGTCGCGCGAGCTGTTCCTTCGCCTGGTGACCCTCGGCGAGGACACACAGGGTACTCGTCGGCGGGTCCCGCAGGCACAGGTCGTCTCGCTGGAGAAGCACGGAGGCTCGATGGCCCGGGTGATGGACGCCTTCGGAAGGCACCGGCTCCTCTCCTTCGATCGCGACCCCGACAGCCGGGAACCCACCGTGGAGGTCGCCCACGAGGCGCTGCTGACGGCGTGGGGGAGGCTCCAGGGGTGGGTCGACTCGGCCCGGGAGGACCTTCGGATGCACCGGCGCCTGGCCGCCGCCGGCGGTGAGTGGACGGTCGCCGGGAGGGACCCCAGCTTCTTGCTGCGGGGCGGGCGTCTCGATCAGATCGAGTCGTGGGCCGCGACGTCGGGGCTGGCGCTGGCACGATCGGAGCGCGAGTACCTGGAGACGAGCATCGCCGCCCGCGAAGCGGAGCGGGCCGGGGAGGAGGCCAGGCGGGAGAAGGAGACCGCGCTTCAGCGGCGCTCGATCAACCGTCTTCGCGCCCTGGTGTCCGTGCTCACGGCCGCCGGGCTCGTGGCCGGAGGGTTGACCTTCCTGGCGTTCGACCAGCGACAGGAGGCACGGGACCAAGCCGCTCGGGCGGAGCGCGAGGCCCGGGTCGCCGTCGCCCGCGAGCTCGCCTCCGCCGCGGCCGCGAGCCTCAACGAAGACCCCGAGCGGGCCATCCTCCTGGCCCTGGAGGCGGTTGAGGCCACTCGCGCGGTGGACGGCGATGTGCTGAAGGAGGCCGAGGAGGCCCTGCATTCAGCCGTCCAGGCCTCGCGAGTGGTGAGCTCCTTCTCCGGGCTCTTCGGGCTCCAGTTCAGCCCCGACGGGACCCGGATCGCCACCTCGCAGGAGGATGGGTCGGCGAGGATCTGGGATCCGCTCACCGGCGAGGAGCTGCTGGCCCTGACCGGTCACGCGGCCCGCACGCTGAGCGTCGACTGGAGCGCCGACGGGAAGCTCTTGGCGACCTCCAGCGAGGACGGCACCGCCAAGCTCTGGGACGCGGAGACAGGAGAGGACCTCCGGAGCTTCGTCGGCCACGAGACCGGGCTTCGGAGTCCCCACTTCAGCCCCGATGACACCATCCTGGCGACGACCAGCTTCGACGGCACGACCCGCCTCTGGGATGTGGCGACCGGCGAGCAGCTCCAGGTCATGAAGCACACCGGCGGCGTCGAGTTCAGCCCCGACGGCACCCGGCTGGTGGTCTCCGATCCGCCCATCACCGTCTACGACCTCTCCACCGGTGAGCCGGTCCTCCGGGTGGGCAAGCAGATCTCCGATCCTCGAGACGCGACCTGGAGCGGTGATGGGAAGAGGATCGCCGTCGCCGATGCGGACGGGTTCGGCCACGTCTTCGACGCTCGGAGTGGCGCGAGGCTCCTCACCCTCGTGGGGCACAACGAGCGGAGCACGGTCGGAGAGATCGTGTTCAGCTCCGACGACGCGCTGCTCGCGACCGCGAGCTCCGATGGAACCGTGCGCGTGTGGGACGCGGACAGCGGTCGAGAGGTCCTGGCTCTCCCTGGCCTCGGGGGGAACGTGGAGGGCGTCGACTTCAGCCCTGACGGGACCCTGGTGGCGGGCAGCAGCGGGAGCGGGGCGGCCAAAGTCTGGGATATCACGGACGCCGGGAGCCGGGAGCTCCTCACCATCCCCGGCCATGCCGACATCGTGTGGGGGATGGGCTTCGGCGAGGACGGCTCATGGCTGGCGACCGGCAGCGTGGACGGAACGGCGGGGATCTGGGACGCCGAGACCGCCGAGGAGCTTGTCCAGCTTGCGGGCTTCGACCGAGCCAGGGTGGAGGACCTGGCCGTCAGTCCGGACGGGACCCGCGTGATCGGCACCGGTGGCGACGGGACCGTGCTGTTGTGGGACTCC
>JBOGWD010000106.1:0-1864 GCA_050693275.1 Actinomycetota bacterium
GATGTGACCGATGGGCTTCTACATCGCTCCGCGGGACGCCTTCGAAGGGCGCCGGGACGTGCAGTTCCTCGACGTCCGGGAGCCGTCCGAGTGGAACGCCGGCCGCATCGACGGAGCCGTACACATCCCGCTCCAGCAGGTCCTCGACGGCCGGACCGAGGCGCTGGATCCGTCCAGGCCCGTGGTGATCTACTGCCGGACCGCCAATCGCAGCGAGGTGGCCAAGGCCATGCTCGATGCCCGCGGCTTCGAGGCCTCGATCATGGCGGGGGGGAGCGAGGCCTGGGTGGCCGAGGGCCTCCCCTTCACCACCCCCGACGGCCTGCCCGGCCGCGTCGCCTGACGTCGATTTGACCGCCCCGTCCGACCCCGCCTAGCCTGTACCTCTTCGACCGGACGGAGGTGCATCATGTATAGACGGATGTGGCGTGGGGTGGCCGTGCTGGCTTTGGGGATGGTCGCGGCAGGCGCCCTGGTGATCACCCCGGCCACGGCAGCGAAGTTCCTAACGAGGAAGAAGGCCGACAAGCGTTACATCAACGTGGGAGAGAAGGCGTCTGATTCCGACAAGCTCGACGGCATGGACTCAACGGCGTTCCTCGGTGGCGATGCCAAGGCGGCGGATGCCGACACGCTGGACGGCATCGACTCGTCGGGGTTCGTGCAACAGGGACAGGTGCCGGTCGAGGTCGAGGCGAGGGCGGTTGATCACGATCCTACCCCCGTCGCGCTCACCGCTGCCTTCCAGACGGTGATCGATCTCGAATCGCTGCACGATGGTGGCGGAGACCAACGGATCACGACGACGTTCGATTCGATCCTCATGGCGACCGCCAGCCTGAACATCTACACGGACTCCGCGACGGCCTCGGACGGTCTGTGCCAGCTGGTCATCGACGGCACGGTCGGCAACGGCGCGAGGTTCGACTACCCCGCGACGAATGGATGGGACGTGCAGGTTCCACTGGTGGGTTCCAAGGCCGTTCCTGCCGGCACGTACGAAGTCGACGTGCAGTGCCGGGAGGTCACCGGGAGCCTCACATGGGATCGCGGTGATCTTGTCGTTTGGGCCGTGCGGGTCTGAACGTTCTCGCTCAGCCGAGCTCGTCGGCCAGCGCCGCGGGCTCGGTCACGGGGCGCTGGCACACGAAGCGCTGGCACACGTAAGCGGCCGGTCGCCCGTCGACCGGGTCGCGGCCCTGGAGCAGCGGAACGGCCTTGATAGCATCGGCGTCCCCCGGGCCCGCCGCGGCGAGCACGGCGTTCGGGAGGTAGCGGCGCCACACCTCCTCGATCAGCCCGCTCGTGGCCGCGTCCGCCGGGTCGCCCACGATGGCCACCTCCCTGGCCGGACCCAGGTACAGGTCCAGGGCGCCGAGGGCGTGTCCGAAGCCGGTGGGCGCCCGGACCATGAGGTCCCGGACGAGCCGCAGCGCTGACACGCCGGCTCGCTCGTACTCCGCCTCGCCGGTGAGGAGCGCCAGCCGCTGGAGGACCTCGGCGGCCGCGGAGTTCCCCGACGGCACCGCGTTGTCGAACAGCTCCTTCGGCCGGAGCACCAGCCGCTCCGCGTCGGACCCGGTCTGGAAGAAGCCGCCGGCCTGGTCGGCGAACAGCCGGAGCATGTCGTCGGCCAGGCGCCTGGCCTCCTCGAACCACCTGACCTCGAACGTGGTCTGGTACAGGTCGAGGCACGCCCCGGCCATCAGGGCGTGGTCCTCGAGGTATGCCGGCCCGCTGGTCCGCCCGTCGCGCCAGGCTCGGAGGAGCCGGCCGTCACCGCGCCGGAGGAAGGACAGCACGAAGTCGGCCGCCGCCGCCGCGGCCTCCACGTAGTGAGACGCGCCCAGGGCCCGTCCGGTTC
>JBOGWD010000107.1:0-6291 GCA_050693275.1 Actinomycetota bacterium
GGCGGTAACGATATACCGGTCGCCGCCCCTTCCTTCTCGATACACGACCCGGATTAGTCTCCCATTCACCCTCTTCATCACGTCGACGCGTCCTTTCTTTCTGGTCGGCAAAGTGATATCCGGATCCGCGATCACTTTCTCGACTTCGGCCTCAGTGACGTTCCGCTCCTTGAGCCGGGTAGCGTGACCATAGAAGATGTTCCCCACCGCGCTACCCGAATTCGGCTGCTTCGCCGATGCTAGGGGCGCCTCCTCTTCCTGTTCTCACTCCGTGGTAGGGCCCTTCCCTCTATGACGTGCCCGTAGACGGATTGTTCCCGCTAGGGTAGGATTTCCGCAGGTTATTAGCAGACTTCTTAGTAAACACTCCATTCGGGCCTATAACGTGCAACGGGACGCAAGTCTGAAACCCACGTCCCGTCTGCATTTCTGTGGCGCGCCCGGCAGGACTTGAACCTGCGACCTGCTGGTTCGAAGCCAGCTGCTCTGTCCGCTGAGCTACGGGCGCGCGGTCTGCGCCGAGTATAACACAGCTGGTAGGACTGAACCGCATCTCCGCGGATGCGGACATCACCGGCGCGCCAGGGTTTCCTCCACGGTCTTGAACCATTCTTCGGGATCTGTCACGGCACCGGGGAACTTGCGGACGATCCGACCCGCCCGGTCAATGAAGAACGTCTCTGGCACCCCCGTCAGCCCGTACGCCCGGTATACCGCGTTGTCCTTGTCGCGTACCTGAGGGTACGTCGTCTTCGTCTCGCGGAGGAACCGGTGGGCTTCGTCTGTCAGGTCCTGCACGTCCACGCCCACCACGACCGCGCCTCGATCGCGGTACCGCTGCCAGGTCGCTTCCAACACAGGCGCCTCTTCGCGGCACGGAAGGCACCAGGATGCCCAGAAGTTGATGACGACGGCTTTGCCCCGCAGCGAGGCGAGGTCGAGCGTCCCGGGTGCATCGAGCCGCGGGAGTACGAATCCTGGCGCTTCCGGGGTCAGCCCCCGGGCCAGCGCAGACGTGATTGATGCCGGACGCTGCGTGCGGGCCGTAACAAACGCGAGCAGCCCCAGGACCGCGACGAGGGTGGCCAGCAGGGCCGCCCGGCGCGCGAGGCTGCTCATGCGCGCGCTAGTTGGCGGGGTAGCCGACGGCCTTCAGCGCCTCGCGGATCTTCGCTTCATCTACCGCCGCCGGGTTGAACTCGACCAGCACCCTCTTGGTCTCCGCGCTAGCCTCGACCTTCGAGATGCCCGGCAGGTTTTTCACGGCGTGCGTGACCGTCTGCTCGCACCCGTCGCAGTGAATCCTCGGGACGTCAAATGTCTTGCTGGTCATCTGTCACACTCCTTCTCTGACGGCCGTCTCGGTGTAGGCGCCTGCGCGCCGGGCCGCCCAGTGTGTTGCCTCGTTACGCCGGCGCCGGGCGATAGGCCCGTAGCCGGAGGCTGTTGCTCACTACAGTGACCGAGCTCGCCGCCATCGCCAGCGCCGCCAGCACCGGGCTCAGGAGCATCCCGGTGAACGGATACAACACTCCGGCGGCGACCGGAATCAGCGCAACGTTGTACGCGAACGCCCAGAAGAGATTCTGCCGGATCGTGCGCATCGTCTGACGGCTGAGCGCGATGGCCGACAACACGCCCCGCAGGTCATCGCGGATCAGGATGATGTCGGCTGACTCGATGGCCACATCGGTCCCGGCGCCGATGGCGATGCCCACGTCGGCCCGGGCCAGGGCCGGGGCGTCGTTGACGCCGTCCCCCACCATGGCCACCCGCTGGCCCCGGTCCTGGAGCTCGGCCACGGCCCGATCCTTCTCCTCGGGCAGGACCTCGGCGAACACCTCGTCGATGCCCAGCCGCTCCGCCACCGCCTCGGCCACCTGCCGGGAGTCGCCGGTGATCATGGCCACCCGCACTCCCAGCCGGTGGAGCTCGTCGACGGCCTCCTTGGACTCGGGGCGGATCTCGTCCTCCAGGGCGATGGCCCCGACGACCTCGCCGTCGCGCACCACAGACAGCACGGCGCCGCCCCGGCTCTCCCATTCCTTGACCCGCGCCCCGAGGAACTCCGGCACGTCCAGCCCGCGCTCGCGGAGCAGGTTTGGGCCACCGACCATCACCTGGGCGCCGTCGACCGCGGCCTCGACGCCGCGGCCGGTCAGCGAACGGAACTCGGTGGCCCGAGGGATGTCCCCCCGTGTCCTCGCGGCCGAGACGATGGCCCGGGCCAGCGGATGCTCGCTGTCGGCCTCGGCCGCTCCGGCCAGCCCAAGCGCGGCGGCATCGTCGCCGTCCACGGAGGCGACCTCCGCGACCGCGTGGCGGCCCCGGGTCAGCGTGCCGGTCTTGTCGAACAGGACCACGTCGACCTCCCGCATCCGCTCCAGGGCCAAACGGTCCTTCACCAGGACGCCGGCCCGGGCGGAGATCGAGGTGGAGATCGAGATCACCAGCGGGATGGCCAGACCCAGGGCGTGGGGACACGCGATCACCAGCACCGTGACCGACCTGGTCACCGCGTCGTCGGGCCGGCCCAGCAGCGCCCACGTGCCCAGTGTGACCACGCCGGCGCTGGCGGCGACGTAGAACAGGAGGGCTGCCGCCCGGTCCGCGAGCACCTGCGCTCGCGAGCGGGAGGCCTGAGCCTCGGCCACCAGACGCTGGATGCCGGCGAGCGCCGTGTCCTCCCCCACCGCGGTGACCTCGACCCGGATGGCGGAGTCGGTGGCCACCGTTCCCGCCACCACCTGGTCACCGATCGTCCTGGGCACGGGCCGGGACTCGCCGGTGACCATGGACTCGTCGATGTCGGCTTCCCCCCCGACGATCCGCCCGTCGGCCGGCACCCGAGCTCCGGGGCGAATCAGCACGACGTCGCCGACCCGGAGCTCGTCGATCGGCACGGACTCGACCGAGCCGTCGGCGACCCGCTCGGCCTCGTCCGGAAGGAGCTCGGCCAGCGCCGCCAGGGCCCCTTGGGCCTGTCCGATGGCCCGCATCTCCAGCCAGTGGCCCAGGAGCATGATCGTGATGAGGAGCGCCAGCTCCCACCAGAACTCGAGGTCGAAGAGGCCGACGGCCGAGGCCACGGAGGCGCCGAAGGCGACCGAGATCGCAAGGCCGATCAGCAGCATCATCCCGGGCCGGCGGTCGCGGGCCTCCTGGACGCCGCCGGAGAGGAACGGCCAGCCACCGTAGAGGAAGACGATCGTGCCGAGGACGGGAGCCACCAGATCGTCCCCCGGGAACGACGGCGGACGGAACCCGAACCAGTCCTGGACCATCTCGCTGAACGTCAGGATCGGGATGCTCAGGACCAGGCTGATCCAGAACCGGCGACGGAACCTGGCGGCGTGATCGCCCTGGTCCCCATCGTGTCCGCCGCCGTGGCCCGCGTGTGCGCCGTGGTCCATGCGTCCAGGGTATTAGGTCCGAGGACGACTGCGGGCCGACCGAGCCCTGCGGACCGCGGCGGCGATCCCCACGGCCACCGCGACGCTCCCGATCGCGGCCAGGGCGATCGGGAGGGCCGCGGAGCCTTCCTCCCGTTCGATCGGAGGTGACGGGCTCGGGGCAACGGGGGCGGGCGAAGGGCTGGGCTCGGGGCTAGGGGGAGGGGGTGTCGGAGGGAACTCCAGGGCGGCGCCGTCCGAGAACCCCGCCTGCTCTCCCGTGCAGCAGCCGCCCCACACGATCATCCCCTGGCCGGACCAGATCGCCGTGTGCCCGGCGCGGGGAACGAGCCCGCCGCGCCGGAGTCGGGCCCAGCTCGCGGACGCCGGGACGTACGACGCGGCGTCCGGCGGATACTGCTCCAGGCCGGCCCGCCCGCCCCACACCACGATCTGGTCTCCCGTCCACACCGCGGTGTGGAGCTGGCGCGGTGCCAGCGGGCCCTGGGGAAGCGGCACCCACGCATCAGCGGCCGGGTCGTAGACCACGCCGTCGAAGAGCTCGGCCGATGCCTCATCACAGCATCCTCCCCACGCCACGGCGTACTGGCCGGTCCACACAAACGCGTGGCCACTGCGGCCCGCCACGGGGGCGGGCCGGATCGGGCGCCACGTGTCGGCGGCAGGGTCGTAGGCGGCGCCGTCGGCCAGGGTCTCCCGGGCGGTGGCCCCGCCCCACACCAGCATCTCGGTGCCGGTCCATACGGCGGTGTGTCCGAACCGGCCGGATGTCGAGGCTTCGGGAAGCGGCCGCCATCGATCGCGTCGCGGGTCGTACGCGGCGCCATCGGCGAACTCCGTGCCGAACACATGCCCGCCCCACACGAGCAGCTCGCTGCCCGTCCACACGCCCGTGTGCCCGGTGCGCGCCGCGATCGGCGGTGCGGGCAGGGGGCGCCACCGGTCACGCCGTGGGTCATAGGCGGCCCCGTCGTCGAACTCCCTCGCCCCTCGTCCGCAGCAGCCCCCCCAGACCAGCATCTCGTTCCCGGTCCACACGGCGACGTGCCCGGTCCGGGGCTGGAGGGGCGCCCGGGACAGCTCGCGCCACGAGTCCGCGGCCGGGTCGTACGCCGCGCCGTCCCCGAACAGCCGGCCGGCCGAGCTCCCTCCCCACACCAGCATCTCCTGACCCGTCCATACGGCGGTGTGGAACCCTCGGGCCTGGAGCGGCGACGAGGACAGCGGGGACCACCCGACGGCCTGGCCCGAGGCGGGAGGGCCGACCACGAGGACGGCGCCCAGCGCGAAGAGCGGAGCGAACCTTCGGAGGTGCTTCAGGGGGCCGATGGTATCCTGCCCGACGACGCCCATGCGTGGCGCGAACCCATGAGTGGCTGGTGGCTCGTCTCCTACCTCGTGCTGTGGGCGCTGGTTGTCGCGCTGGCGCTCCTCACCCTGGCCCTGGCCCGTCAGATCGGGACGCTCCACCTCCGGCTGGGACCACGGGGCGCGCTCGAGCTCGACTCGGAAGGGCCACCGCTCGACGAGGCACCGGAGCCCGCGGACGCCCGTGATCTCGACGGCAGGCCGGTCACCGTCGGCGGCCCGGGCCATCCGCAGCTCCTCCTGTTCGTCTCCCCCGGCTGCCCGGTATGCCGGGAAGTCCTGCCATCCCTTCCGGTGGCGGCCCGGGCCGGAGGCATGCGTCCGCTGGTGGTGAGCGACGCCCAGGACCCCGCCGACGCGGTCCCCGCCGCCGGCACCGACGCGGGGGCGCCCATCGTGGTGGGCCCGGCGATCGCCGGGGCCTACGGCGTCCCCGGCACCCCGTACCTCGTGGCGCTCGATCGTCTCGGGGTTGTCCGAGCCAAGGGAACCGTGAACAACCTCGAGCAGATGGAGGGGCTGGCCGATACGGCTCGCCGGCGACTGGAGGAGGCGCCGCTCCACTGATGCTGGCCCGTCTCGCCGAGCGCTCCGGCGTCGCCCTCGCCAGGCGCACCAGCCGACGTTCGTTCCTGGGCCGGCTCGGGCGGGGAATGGTGGCTCTGGCCGGGGGCGCGTTCGTGGCCGCGGCGCTCGACGACCGGCGCGCCGAGGCCTACCACATCTGCGGCCACATCTTCACGACGGGATCCTGTCCCCACCCGTACTTCCCGCAGACACGGATCGACCGGTTCGGCTATCCGGTGCACCCGGTCCACGGCTATCCCGTCGACGACGACGGGGTGCTCTACACGTCCCGCTCGCAGAAGCGCCGGAAGATCTGCCAGCAGTGGGTCCCGGACAAGTATCCGTTCACCCGCCCGGTGGTCCTCGAGGGCACGTGGAGCCGCTGCTGCGGCGGCCGGGTACGCGTGGTGGTCGACTGCTGCTCCCGCTCGCACACCCGGATCAACGGCGATGCCTCGCTCACCGGCTACTGTCACGGCGGCCGTCGCGTGTTCTGCATCACGTACCGGGACACGAAGGTGCCATGCTGACCGGGCCGTACCTGGCCGTGGTCGTGGCGGCCTCCGTCGTGGCCGGCCTCTCCACGCTGTTCAGCCCGTGAGGGCTGTCGATGGCCCAGACCATCACCCCCGTGGTCCACGGGGGCCGGAGAGGAAGATGGATGGGGACGCTCGCGCTACACCTCCTCGGGGCGACGCTGTCGGCAGGCGCCCTCGGAGCCGTGCTCGGCGGCGCCGGCATGGTCCTGGGGGCGCCGTGGGGCGTGGCCGGGGCCCTCGCGGTGGCCGGGGTCACGGCACTGTACGGAGCTCGGGAGCTGGCCGGCCTGCCGGTCCCCCTCCCCGAGCTCAGGCGCCAGGTGCCGGAGTGGTGGCGGTCGGCGTTCTCTCCGGGGACCGCGGGGTTCCTGTACGGCCTGGGGCTCGGCGTGGGATTCGCCACC
>JBOGWD010000108.1:0-13115 GCA_050693275.1 Actinomycetota bacterium
GCTTGGTGATGCCGTCGCGGCCCCGGAGGAACGTCTCGTACTGCTGCTCCACCCCGCCCCGGCCCACGAGCTGACCCGGACGAACGTCCGCGAACGAGGGGTCGAGGAGCTCGTCCGGGCTGATCTCACCGAGATAGCCGAGGACGTGGGGAGCGAGGTTCCCATGCACGTACCGGCGCACCCCGATCTCCTCGAAGTCCACGCCGGGGAAGTCGGTGGCGTGCTCCCCGATGTAGATGGCCACCGCCTCGGGGGCGCCCTCGTACACCGGCACCGGCTCGAACGGGAGGAAGTCCGGGTCGTGGAGCCGCTCCCCCAGGGCGATGGTCGTCGTGTCGAGGAGGCCGGCCAGCCGATCCAGCAGGTCCTCCTCGTTCCGGACCTCGTCCCGATCGATGGTGATCACCACCGTCCGCCGGTTGTCCACCACGGGTTCGCCGTTCCGGTCGAGGATCCGTCCGCGCGGGGCGGGGTTCGGGATCAGCCGCACGGAGTTGCCGGTGGCCTGTTCCCGGTATTCTTCGGCGGCCAGGACCTGGAGGAACCACAGCCGGGTGACCATGGCGGCGAAGGCGAACGCGATCACGGCCGCCAGCGCGGTCATCCTCCGGCCGAGCCCGCCCTCGGTCATCTCACCACCGGTGGACCTTCTTGGCCCGGGTCGTCTCGGCCACCCGGCGCAGGAGCGGATAGGCCAGCGGAGTCAGGATGGCGTTGTAGACGGCCGCCAGGAACGACACCCTGAGGAGGAACAGCACGTCCCCCGGCAGACGGCCGAGGAGGAACGCCACGAAGCCGTAGAACAGGACGCCGGCGGCCGTCCCCACCCCCACCAGGATCGTGGGGAGGGCCGGGCTGGGCGTGGTGATGAACTGCCGGACGGTCCCCACCGCGTAGCCGAGGATGGTCAGCACCAGCGCCGTGATCCCCTTCGGGTCGTTGAGCAGGAAGTCCTGGGCCATCCCCGCCGAGAAGCCGCCCAGGGCTCCGGAGGAGGGGCCCTCCAGCATCGCCAGCACGACCGTGATCAGGTACATCAGCTCCGGCTTCGCGCCACCCAGCTTGATCTGGGCGAGGACCGTCGATTGGAGCAGCAGAGCCGTGACGACGATCGCGATCCACGCCAGCGTGCGTCGCACCGGGTCAGTGTAACCGGCAGGGCCCGATCAGCCGGCCGGGCTCTCCTCGTCGGTGGGTGGCGGGGACGGGGTGGTGACGTCCAGGGGTCTCCGGCCCGTCACCAGAGCCACGATGGAGAGACGGGAGAAGTCCACGTTCGGCCGGACCAGCACCTGGAGCGTGAGGTTCGACTCGTCCGGCTCCACGAGGTCAACCACCCCTACCGGGATCGACGGCGGGAACACGCCCTCCAGGCCCTCCTCGAGCGCGTACCCCGAGGTCTCCACGGTCTCGCCGGGCTGGATCTGCGTGTCCTGGTCGATGAGCCGGAACTGCAGCGGCTCCTCCCGCTGGCCGACGAGCAGACCGCGCTCGCCGCTGGCGTCGAGCCGGACGCTCACCGCCGAGTCCGGGTCGATGATCAGCATGACCTTGGCGGAGCCCTGGTACACCTCGACGACCCGGCCGACCAGGCCCTCGCCGGCGATCACCGGCATGTCGACGGTGACGCCGTCCACCGACCCCCGATCGATGATCACCGCCCACTCGAAGTTCCCGGGAGCCTCCCCCGTTACCGTGGCTCCCATCGTCTCGAACCCAAGCCGTCCGGAGAGACCGAGCAGGCGTTGGAGCTCCTCGTTCTCGCGGCGGAGCGAGTTCACCTCCGACTGCTGCCGGCGGGACAGCGCGAGCTGCTCGCGGAGGGCCTCGTTCTCCTGGGCCAGCGTTCCCGAACGGAACACGTTGCCGACGAACGACCCGACCGGCCGGACCACCGCGGCCACGCCCTCCTGCAGCGGCCCGATCACCGCGCCGAGCGCGCGGCCGATCGTGGCCATGGGGCCTTCCCGGCCCCCGCGCGCGTCGATGGTGATCGTGACGAGGCTGGCCACCAGGAGCCCGACCACGAGCAGACGGGTGCTCCGGACGCGTCGGTACGTGGTGACCATGCCGCCTACCGGCGGCCGGAGGAGACCAGGACCCGCTTCATCGCCTCGAACTCCTCGAGGCAGCGGCCCGAGCCGAGAACCACGCAGTACAGCGGGTCCTGGGCCACGCCCACCGGCATGCCGGTCTCGTGCTTCAGCCGCTCGTCGAGACCACGCAGGAGGGCACCGCCCCCGGTCAGGAGGATGCCCTGGTCCATCAGGTCGGCCGCCAGCTCGGGCGGGCAGCGGTCGAGCGTGTTCTTGATGGCGTCGATGACGGCGTTCACCGGCTCCTCGATCGCCTTCCGGACCTCCTCTGCGGAGATGTGGATCGTCTTGGGGAGACCGGTGACCAGGTCGCGCCCCTTGATCTCCGCGATCATCTCGTCGGGCGTCGGGAACGCCGAGCCGATGGCCACCTTGAGGGCCTCGGCCGTCCGCTCCCCCAGGACCATCGAGAACTCCTTCTTCGCGTACGCGATGATCGCCTCGTCGAGCTCGTCGCCACCGACCCGGATCGACGTCGCCGTGACGATGCCGCCCATCGAGATCACCGCCACCTCGGTGGTCCCCCCGCCGATGTCGACAACCATCGAGCCGACGGGCTCGTGGATCGGCATCCCGGCACCGATCGCCGCGGCCATGGGCTCCTCGATGATGTAAGCGGCCCTGGCCCCGGCGGAGATCGTGGCCTCCTCCACGGCCCGCTGCTCCACGCCGGTGATCCCGCTGGGGACGCACACCACGACCCGAGGCTTGGCCAGGAAGCGGCGGGTGTGGACCTTCTGGATGAAGTAGCGGAGCATCTTCTCGGTCACGTCGAAGTCCGCGATCACGCCGTCCTTCAGCGGACGGACGGCCTGGATGTGGGCCGGGGTCCGGCCGATCATCCGCTTGGCCTCGGTCCCCACGGCCAGGACCTGCTTGTTCTCGGTGTTGATGGCCACCACCGAGGGCTCGTTGAGCACGACGCCCCGCCCCCGGACGTAGACGAGGGTGTTGGCGGTGCCGAGGTCGACGGCCATGTCTCGACCGAGGAGGCCGGTCAGGCCTTCGGCGCGATCGTGGCGGTCGTTGGTTGGCTGGGGACTCATGTCTTCAGGCCGGCTCTCACCGAGCGGCATCGACCCTTTCTACAGGACGCACCCCGTTCCCGCAACGGAGTGTTCGGAACCCTAACCCAATCGTTACCGGAGCATCCTCGCCGGCCCCCGGCCACGGCCGGACCGACAAGCCGGAAGGTCCGAACCTACCACAGGGAAGGTTCGAGTATGGACGTAACCTCTCCAGGTCGCGTAGGGTCTAACGATTCGGATGCTTCCTCGTCTTCGCCCCCCGTTCGGGCCCGCCCGGTTCCGCATGCTCACCGGAGGCACGCGGTGAAGGCCGCCGTGCTCTTCCCCGGCCAGGGCTCCCAGTATCCGGGCATGGCCGACCCGTGGGCCGACCGTCCCGAGGGCCGGGCAGCCCTCGACGAGGCCTCGGCCGTCTTGGGGTACGACGTGATCGAGGCGTGCCGGGACGAGGCCAGGCTGGCCGACACCGCCGTGGTCCAGCCGGCCCTGTTCGCCACCGACCTGGCCGCCCTGCGGGTCCTGGAAACGGAGGGACTGGGCTTCGAGATGGCCGCCGGCCACTCCCTCGGGGAGTTCGTCGCGCTGGTCGCCTCCGGAGCGACCGAGCCGGGCCCCACCCTGGAGGCCGTGGCCGAGCGGGGGCGGGCCATGCACGACGCTTCCGAGGCCATCCCGGGGGCCATGAGCGCGCTGGTCGGGATCTCCCCGGCCGAGGCGGCGGAGATCGTCAAGGTCGCCGGGCGGGGAGACGTGTTGACGGTGGCCAACGAGAACAGCCCGAAGCAGACCGTGGTCTCGGGGACCGTGGCCGCGGTGGAGCGGGCCGAGGACCTGGCCCGCAGCCGCAAGGCCCGGGTGGTGCGGCTCAACGTTGCCGGCGCGTTCCACTCGCCGCTGATGCAGCCGGCCCTGGGCCGGGTGCGCGCGGCCGTGGCCCGGCTCGAGTTCCGGGAACCCCGGTTCCCCATGGTCCCCAACGCCAGCGGCCGGCCCACGAGCCAGCCGTCGGCCCTGCGGGACCTCCTGTCCCGTCACCTGGTCTCGCCGGTGAAGTGGGAGCGGTCGATCCGCGCCATGGCCGACGCGGGCGTCGACATGTTCGTCGAGGCCGGGCCCGGCGAGGTGCTGGCGAAGCTGGCGAAGCGATGCGTTCCCGGAGCCAGGGCGGTCTCGACCGGCACGCCGGCCGAGGCCCGGGCTCTGGCCGAGGAGATCGGGGCGAGGACCCGATGAGGACGAGCGAGCACATGAAGGGGCACCGGCCCGTGTGGCTGCGCGTCCTGGTGGCGCCGGGAGCCGGGCGCGTCCGGCTCCTTCCGCCCCTCCGGTTCGTCGACGGGCGCGAGCTGGTCGAGCGCGGCCAGCTGGTGGCCCGGCTGATCCAGGGCGGGACCGAGGTCGACATCGTTTCGCCGGTGGACGGGAGGGTCTCCTCGGTGCTGGCGCTGGACGGCGAACCGCTGATCGCCGGCCAGCCGGTGATGGCCATCGAGGAGACCGAGCCCGCGTCGTGAGCTCGGCACGGATCGCAGCGGTCGGGTCGTCCCTGCCCGAGCGGCTGGTCACGAACGACGACCTGTCGGGGCTCGTAGACACCACCGACGAGTGGATCAGGTCCCGCACGGGGATCCGGTCCCGCCGCTTCGCGGGGGAGGGAGAGACCGCCTCCACCCTCGCCGCCGAGGCCGCGTCCCGGGCCCTGGAGGCCGCCGCCGTCGATCCCTCGGCCGTGGACCTCACGATCGTGGCCACGATCAGCGGCGATCAGCCGATGCCCTCGACGGCGGCCTTCGTCCAGGACCGCCTGGGGCTGAGCGGAGGCGCGTTCGACGTCCAGGCGGCCTGCGCCGGGTTCATCTACGGGACCGACCTCGGCGCCGCCCAGATCGCGGTGGGGCGCGCGGAGACCGTGCTGGTCATCGGGACCGAGGTCCTGTCACGTTTCCTCGACTTCACCGACCGCTCCACGTGCGTGCTGTTCGGCGACGGCGCGGGCGCGGCCGTGCTGGTCCCCGGCGACGAGCCCGGCCTGATCGGGTCCATCCTGGAGAACGACGGCCGCCACGCCAGGCTCCTGGAGATCCCGGCCGGCGGCTCGCGGGATCCCCTGAGTGCGGACGCCGCCGGACGGCGGGAGAACCTCATCCGGATGAAGGACGGCCGGGAGGTGTTCAAGCGCGCCGTGGTGGGCATGGCCGACGCGGCGATCAGGCTGCTGGAGAAGTCGGGGCTGTCCACCGACGACGTGTCACTGATGGTCCCTCACCAGGCCAACGCCAGGATCATCAAGGCCGTGGCCGACCGCCTCCACGTCCCCTCGGACCGGGTGTTCGTGGACCTGGAGGAGGTGGGGAACACCTCCGCCGCCTCCGTGCCGATCGCCCTGGACCACGCGTGGCGAGCGGGGAAGGTGAAGCCCGGAGACGTCGTGCTCACGGCCGCCTTCGGGGCCGGCCTGGCCTGGGGCGCCAACCTCATCAGGTGGACCGCGGAGGCCCCGCGATGACCGAACGCGTCGCCCTGGTGACCGGAGCCTCCAAGGGGATCGGGCGGGCCACGGCCGTGGCCCTGGCCGCCGACGGGCGGTCCGTCGCCTGCGCCTACGGCTCCGACGACGCCGGGGCCAAGGAGACGGTTCGGCTGATCGAAGAGGCCGGGGGCTCCGCGGGTGCCTACCAGGCCGACGTGGGGGACCCCGAGGCCGTCCGGGGGATGGTCCGGGGGGTCACCGAGGAGCTCGGGGCGCCGGTGATCATGGTGGCCAACGCCGGCATGAACAAGGACGGCCTCGCGGTGCGGTACGACATGGCGGACTGGGATCGGATGCTCCGCGTGAACCTCACCGGCGCGTTCGCGTGCATCCAGGCCACGCTCCCGGCGATGATGAAGGCGAGGTGGGGACGGATCGTGGCCGTCTCGTCGGCCATCGCCCTGCGCGGGAACGCGGGCCAGAGCGCGTACGGGGCCTCGAAGACTGGGGTCGTCGGCATGATCCGATCGGTGGCCAAGGAGTACGCGGCCCGCGGGGTCACGGCCAACGCCGTGTGCCCGGGGTTCGTGGAGACCGGGATGACATCGGGACTCCCCCAGAAGGCCCGGCGGGCCCTCGACGAGGGAATCCCGATGGCTCGGGTCGGAACGGCGGAGGAGATCGCGGCGGCCATCAGGTTCCTGGCCTCCGAGGAGGCCTCGTACGTGAACGGCGCGGTCCTGGCCGTCGACGGGGGGCTCACCGCGTAACGGGTAGAACAGGGCAGGAGGTAGAGAGGATGACGAAGCAGGAGATCGAGGAGAAGGTCCGCAAGGTCCTGGCCGAACAGCTGGCCCGGGACGAGTCGGAGATCACGCCCGAGGCGCGGTTCGAGGAAGACCTCGACGCCGACTCCCTCGACCTCGTGGAGGTGGTGCTGGCGCTGGAGGAGGCGCTGGGCATCGACATCCCCGAGGAGGAGATGGAGGGCGTCAAGACCGTCGGGCAGGCGGTCGACATGGCCGCCGGGAAGCTCGGGGTGAGCGCGTAGCCGTGCCCGAGCGGCGCACGGTCGTCGTCACCGGGATCGGGCCGGTCACGCCGGTCGGCGTCGGCCGGGAGCCCTTCTGGGACGCGCTGATCTCCGGACACTCCGGCCTCGGGGAGATCACGCTCTTCGACACCTCGGAGTTCCCGGTCACGATCGGCGGAGAGGTGGACGACTTCGATCCCGCCGCGTGGATGGATCGGAAGGCGGCCAGGCGGACCGACCGGGTGGTCCACCTCGCCGTGGCCGCCGCCAGGCTCGCCTGGGACGACGCCGGCAACCCGAGCGTCGAGCCGGACCGGGCCGCCGTGGTGGTCTCCACCGGCGTGGGCGGCCTGCAGACCATGGAGGATCAGGTCCGGATCCTGGCCGAGCGCGGCCCGGGCCGCGTCTCCGCGTTCACGGTCCCGGCGATGATGCCGAACGCGGCCAGCGGACAGATCGCCATGGAGCTCGGCTTCACCGGCCCCAACGCCTGCATCACCACGGCGTGCGCGGCCGGGGCCCACGGGGTCGGCGAGGCGTATCGCTACATCCGGCACGGGATGGCCGACCTGGCCGTGGCCGGAGGCGCGGAGGCCGCCATCACCCCGCTGTCGCTGGCGGCGTTCGCTCAGATGGGAGCGCTGTCCCGGAACCCCGACCCCGTCCGGGCGTCCCGCCCGTTCGACGCCGGCCGTGACGGGTTCGTCATGGCCGAGGCCGCGGGGATCCTGATCCTGGAGGAGGAGGAGCGGGCCCGGGCCCGGGGCGCCACGATCTACGCCGAGGTCGCGGGGTACGGGACCTCGGCGGACGCCTTCCACATCACCCAGCCCGAGCCCCAGGGGGCCGGCGCGGTGATCGCCATGCAGATGGCCCTGACCGACGCGGGCGAGGACGCCGAGGCCGTCGACTACATCAACGCGCACGGCACGTCGACCCAGCTCAACGACGCGGCCGAGACCCGGGCCATCAAGAAGGCCCTGGGCGACCACGCCCACCGCGTGGCGATCTCGTCCACGAAGTCGATGACCGGCCACATGGTCGGGGCCGCGGGGGCGGCCGAGGCGGCCGTGGCCGCCCTGGCGGTGCACCAGGGAGTGATCCCTCCGACCATCAACCACGAGACCGCGGATCCCGACTGCGACCTCGACTACGTGCCGAACGAGGCGCGGAGGCAGGACGTGCGGCTGGCGCTCTCGAACGCCTTCGGCTTCGGCGGCCAGAACGCCGTCCTGGCCCTTCGGAATCATTAGCACGTCCCCCTGCGGTGGTGGGGGGCCCAGCGCGCCAGAGATCCATGACGGAACGGACGCGGAACCACGTCGTCGAGGTGCTGGACCCCGCGCCGTAGCACTCAGCCGAAGAACAGGTCCAGCTCGCGCTTGGCCGACTCGGGCGAGTCCGAGCCGTGCACGAGGTTCTCGGTGATGATCACCCCGTAGTCGCCTCGGATCGTCCCCGACGGCGCGGCGGCGGGGTCGGTGGGCCCCATCAGGATCCGGACCACCGAGACGGCCTGCTCCCCCGCCACCCGAGCCACCACGACCTCGCCGCTGGTGATGAAGTCCACGAGCTCGCCGAAGAAGGGCTTGTCGCGATGCTCGTCGTAGTGCCGCTCGGCCAGGTCCCGGTCGATCCGCATGAGCCGCATGGCCTCGATCCTGAGGCCCTTCCGCTCGATGCGGTCCAGGATCTCGCCGATCAGGCCGCGGCGAACCGCGTCCGGCTTCACGATGACCAGCGTCGCTTCCTCTGCCATGTGTGCCAATGCTCCTCGATCAGGTGACGTAGCGGGGGCGCGCGTCCGCGACAGTGTACAGAGAGCCCGTCACCAGGATGAGGTCGTCCTCCCCGGCCACGGCCTCGGCCTCGTCCAGGGCCCCGGCCACCGTCGGTTGGGGCTCCGCGTCGATCCCCGCCCTCCGGCAGGCCGCCGCCATCGCCTCAGGTCGCAGCGACCTCGGGTTCGAGTTGGCGCAGGCGTAGGCCCGGGTGACCCGGGACGCCAGGGGGGTCAGGATCCCGTCCACGTCCTTGGTCTCCAGGACCCCGACCACGAGATGAAGGCGCTGCCACACGAAGGCCTCGGCCAGCCCCTCCACCATGGCCCGAGCGGCGTCGGGATTGTGGGCCCCGTCCAGCACGACCAGGGGATGTCGGGACACCGGCTCCAGGCGGCCGGGCGAGGTGGCCCCGGCCAGGGCCTGACGAAGGGCGGCTTCGTCCAGCGCCTGTCCCAGGAACGCCTCCGCCGCAACCACGGCGGCCGTGACGTTCTCGGCCTGGTGGGATCCGTGGAGCGGCACCGCCAGATCCCCGTACTCGCCGTGGACCGCGGCCACGGAGACCTGCTGGCCGCCCACGGCCGGCCGGCGATCGGTGAGCCGGTAGTCCCGGTCCCGGAGGAGGGTCGTGGCCCCGACCTCGGCTGCCCGGACCTCGATCGGCGGGAGCGAGTCGGGGCCCGGATCCTCCACCACGGCGATGGCCCCGGGCTTGATGATGCCGGCCTTCTCCCGGGCGACCTCCTCGACCGTGGAGCCGAGCTCGGGGTGATCCATGTCGATCGAGCAGAACACCGCGACCTTCCCGTCGATCAGGTTCGTGGCGTCCCACTCCCCGCCCATGCCCACCTCGAACACGCCGGCATCGACGGGCTTGTCCGCGAACCACAGATACGCCAGCGCCGTCAGCGTCTCGAAGTACGTCACCCGCTCGCCGCGGGCGTCCACCTCGTGGAGGAACGGCTCCAGGTGCGTGTAGACCTCGGCGAGCTCCTCCTCGGAGATGTTCTCGTCGCACAGCGCCAGCCGCTCGGTGACGGAGCGGAGGTGGGGTGAGGTGTACACGCCGGTGGCCAGCCCGTGCGCACACAGGATCCGGGCGATCAGCCGGGCCGTGGTGGTCTTGCCGTTCGTCCCGGTGACGTGGACACTCGGGTAGATCCGCTCGGGGTGGTCGAGGAGGTCGGCCAGCATCCTGATCCGATCGAGGTCGGGGACCATCCGCGACGGCTGACGGCCGTCGAGGTCGGAGAGCGCCTGCGCGAACCGCACCGGATCAGCAGCCGAGCTCGCCCAGCTGCGCCTCCAGCACGGCCCGCTCCGCCTCCAGGGCGGCGAGCTTCGACCGCTCCTTCTCCACGACCTCGGGCCTGGCGTTGGAGACGAAGCCCTCGTTGTCGAGCTTGCGCGCCGAGCGCTCGGCATCCCCGGCGAGGCCGTGGAGGCGCTTGCGGATCCGGGCGCACTCAGCGGCCGTGTCCAGCACGCCGGCCAGCGGGATCAGCACCTCGGCCCCGTCCACGACCAGCCGCGCGTGGCCGGCCCCGTCCCCGGCGTCGTCGGCGGTCTCCAGCCCGTCGAGCCGGGCCAGCCGGCGGATCTCCCCGTCCAGCTCCCGAAGCGTCTCCCGCCGCTCGGCGTCCGCGCGGACCCGAACCCGGAGCCCGGCCCCGGCGCCGAGCCCGTGGCCGCTTCGGAACGAGCGGATCGCCATCACCAGCGACTCGGCGAAGGAGAACCGGCGCTCGGCGTCCTCATCCCGAAGCTCACGGTGGGGCTCGGGCCAGTCGGCGACGACGATCGACTCCCCGATGCCGAACCGCCCCCACAGCTCCTCGGTGAGGAACGGCATGATCGGGTGGAGGAGCCGGAGCGTCCGCTCCAGGATCCAGGCGAGCACCGACGCGGCCGCCTCGCGCTCCTCCGGCGACCCCTCGTACAGCCGGGGCTTCTCCATCTCCAGGCCCCAGTCGCAGTACTCGGACCACAGGAACCGTTGGACTGCCCGGGCGGCGTCGTCGAACCGGTAGGCCTCCAGGGCCTCGTCGACCTCGGCCCGACAGGCCTCGTGCCTCGACAGGAGCCACCGCTCCACCGGGGTCCGCCGGTCCTGGGGCGGCAGCATGGGAGGGCCGCCCTCGAACTCGCGGAACACCAGCCTGGCCGCGTTCCAAATCTTGTTGGCGAAGTTGCGCCCGGCCTCCGCGTCCCGCATCCCCATCGGGATGTTCTGCTGGTCCGGGCTGGCCAGCCGGGCCAGGGCGTACCGGAGGGCGTCGGCCCCGTACCGCTCGATGACGTCGAGCGGGTCGATCACGTTGCCCAGCGACTTCGACATCTTCCGGTTCCGCTCGTCCCGCACCAGGCCGTGGATCAGCACGTGGCGGAACGGCACGTCGCCGGCCAGGTGCATCCCGGACATGATCATCCGGGCCACCCATAGGTAGAGGATCTCGTACCCCGTCACCAGCACCGAGGTCGGATAGAAGTACTCGAGGTCGGCCGTCCGCTCCGGCCACCCCAGCGTGGAGAACGGCCACAGCTGGGAGGAGAACCACGTGTCGAGGACGTCCCGGTCCTGGGTGATCGCGGACGAGCCGCACACCCGGCACGCGTCGGGATCCTCGACCGAGGCGAACTCGTGGCCTTTCTCGCAGAACCACACCGGGATCCGGTGCCCCCACCAGAGCTGGCGGGAGATGTTCCAGTCGCGGAGGTTGTCGAGCCAGGCCGTGTAGGCGTCGAGCCATCGCGGGGGGAAGAACTCGACGCGACCGTCGAGGGCCACCTCTCTGGCCGGGCCCTTCAGCCGGTCCACGGCCACGAACCACTGCTTCCCCGAGAGCCACGGCTCGATCTGGCTGTGACACCGGTAGCAGTGGGCCACCGCGTGGACGTGTGGGCGCTCCACGTCGACGATCAGCCCCTGGTCCTGCAGGGCCTGGAACACCTTCTCTCTCGCCTCGTACCGGTCCAGGCCCGTGAACGGTCCGGGGGCCGCCTCGGAGATCCGGGCGTCGGGCGTGAGGACGTTCAATCGGTCGAGCCCCGTCCGCTCGGCGATCTCGAAGTCGGTCGGGTCGTGGGCGGGGGTCACCTTGACCGCGCCCGTACCGAACGACGGGTCCACGGCCTGGTCGGCCACGATCGGGAGGTCGCGGCCGGAGAACGGGTGACGGACCGTGCTCCCCACGAGGTCGCCATAGCGCCGGTCCTCGGGATGGACGGCGATCCCCGTGTCGCCAAGCATCGTCTCGACCCGCGTGGTGGCCACGGCGACGTGTCCGGAGCCGTCGGAGAGCGGGTACCGGAACGTCACCAGCTCGCCCTCGACCTCCTCGTGCTCGAGCTCGGAGTCCGAGAGCGCGGTCTGGTCCGTGGGACACCAGTTGATGATCCGCTCGCCCCGGTAGACCACGCCGTCCTCGTACAGCGTCACGAACGCCACCCGCACCGCGTGCTGGAGCCCCTCGTCCATGGTGAACCGGAGGCGATCCCAGTCGCACGAGTTCCCCAGGGCCTTCATCTGCTCGACGATCCGGTTCCCGTACCGCTCCTTCCACGCCCACACCCGCTCGATGAACGCCTCTCGACCCAGCTGCTGGGGATCGACTCCCTCTTTGTCCAGCTGCCGCCTCACCAGGACCTCCGTCCCGATGCCGGCGTGGTCGGTCCCCGGGAGCCACAGCGCCTCGAACCCCTGCATCCGCTTTCTGCGAACGACGGCGTCCTGGAGCGTGTGGTCCAGAGCGTGCCCCATGTGGAGGGCCCCGGTCACGTTGGGGGGCGGGAGGACGATGCAGAACGGCTTCCGATCCGGGTTCGGAGACGCCCGGAAGTAGCCGCGGTCGACCCACTCGGCGTACCGGCGCTTCTCCACCTCGGCCGGCTCGTACGCCGGCGCCATCCCTTCCGCACGCATCAGGATGACGAGTGTACCCGCGGCTCAGCGCGGCGTGTCGGGGCCGGGACGGAACATCGCGCCGTGACCGGGGACGATCACGTCGGCTGCCTCGAGGATCCGCGCGCGGGACGCGTGCAGCGCTTCGGGGTCGGCGGCGTAGGGGTCCTCCGGCGGCCCCTCCGCGGTCCACCACAGGTGGGTCAGGGCCGTGATGCCCTGGGCGGTGGCCGCCAGCACCGTGAGGCACTCGGCGGTGTGGCCCGGGGTCCGGGTCAGCCGCACCGACGGCGACACCTCGAACCCCTCGCACTCCCGGTTGACCCACAGGTCGGCCCGGTAGGAGGCCCAGTGATCGTGGACCCGGGCCTTGGGGAACAGCCCCACGTTGATGGTGTGGTCGGGGTGATGGTGGGAGAGGATCACGTCGGTGACGTCGGCGGGCTCGACGTCCAGGCGCCGGAGCGGCTCCAGGATCACCCCCCGTGAGGGCACCATCCCGGGATCCCACACGATCCGGACGTCCCCCTCGCGGATGAAGGCGATGGTGGCGGCCGTGTGATCACCGGTGTACCCCTCGAACAGGACGTGGACCTCGGCGTCTCCGGCGCCGGGACCCGGCGTCACTTCCGCTACGCGGTGCGCTCGCGGCGGGGCCGCGGGGCGGGGCGGGAGACGGCCTCGCTCTTGGGGACCAGGGTCGGGTTCACGCCGTCCATGACGACGTCCCGATCGATGACGCACTTCCGGACGTCCTTCCGGGAGGGCAGGTCGTACATCACGCCGAGGAGGACCTCCTCCAT
>JBOGWD010000109.1:0-7323 GCA_050693275.1 Actinomycetota bacterium
CACGCGGCGCCGCGACCACCGCCAGCCCCTCGGGCCAAGTGCTCCGAGCAACCCTTGCGGGTGCTCCGGTCGGCTCCCGCCGGTAGCCCCTTTCGTTGGGCTTTGGGGCCTTCCGAGCTACCCCGCCCGCGCAGCCAGTTGGCCTTCCCGACCGCACGACCAGGTACACCCAGTCGACCTTACGGCTTTCCCAGGGGGCCCCACCGGGCCTTCCGGGCTCTCCGCTCCGGCTGCTCGGAGCGAGGCGAAGACTAAACGCAGCCGTTCCGGCGGTCAACTCGCCAAAAGCCCTGGTGGCAGGACATCGGTGCAGGTCAGAGCGTGTTTTTTTCTTGTCACACAATTCCCCGGGGGGCTCCCGTCCTCACGCCACGGAGGCCGGGGCGAGCTCCGGAAGCAGCTCCGCGTACGCGCCGAGGACGCCGTCGGCGGTCTCGTCCCAGGCGAACCCGAAGGCCCTGGCCCGGGCGCCGCGGGCCAGGCTCGTGGCCAGGTCCGGGTCTCCCAGGATCCTCAGGAGCCGGTCCGCGTGGGCGGCGGGGTCATGGCCGTCCACCAGGAAGCCGCTGGCTCCGTCCTCGACGATGTACCGAAGCCCTCCCACCGAGGCGGCCACGACGGGAACCGAGCAGGCCTGGGCCTCCAGGGCGGCCAGGCCGAAGGATTCCGACCGCGACGGCATGAGGAGCACGTCGGCGGCCGAGTACACCCACGGGAGCTCCTGGTGCGGTCTGGGGTCGAGGAACACAACCCGGTCGGAGATCCCCTGGCGCTCGGCGAGGCGGCGCAGGCCCTCGGCGTACGAGTCCCCCCCGTCTCCGCTCGGGCCCCCCACCACGACCAGGAACGTTCCGTGCATCAGCGCCGGATCGCGACGGAACGCCTCCGCGACCGTCCGGATGGCCACGTCGGGGCCCTTGACGGGCTGGAGGCGGCCCAGGAACAGGACCACCGTGCGAGCGTCGAGGCCCAGCCGGCGTCGAGCCTGATCCTTCGGCCTGGCGGAGAACGCCGTGGCGTCCACCCCCGGGGCAACGATCCGGATGCGCTCGGGCGCCGCCCCGTAGAGGTCCACGAGGTGGACGACCTCGGCCGGGGTGGGGGCCAGGATCCGGTCGGCTCCCCGGATGGCCCGGCGCTCCCCCTCCAGGCGGAGCCCCGGCTCGGGCACGCCGTCCCCGCCCAGGGCCCGGTTCTTGACCTCGCCGAGCGTGTGAAAGGAAGCCACCAGGGGAACGTCCCATCGAGCCGCCGCGGCGAGGCCGACCCGGCCGGACAGCCAGTAGTTGGCGTGGACGAGATCGTACGGCCCCTCAGCCTCGGCTCGGGCCAGGACGCCGGCCTCGAACCGGGGCAGCAATCGGGGCAGGTCCCCTTTGGCCACCGGCGCGCACGGCCCGGCGCCGACCTGGATCACCCTCGTGAGCGAGCCGATCGGCTCGACCTCGGGCACGCCTCTTCCCGCGCACCGGGTGAAGACGTCGACGGCCACACCCTGATCGGCCAAGCGCTCGGTCACGGAGCGGACGTAGACGTTCATCCCCCCCGAATCGCCGGTGCCCGGCTGGTCGAGAGGCGAGGTGTGGAGACTGATCGCGGCGATCCGCGCGCGAGGCGCACTCGGCTTCAGGTCGCTCACCTCCGTCATCGTACGGCAGGGGTCTCTTATCTCCCCGGAGATGAAGAAGAACCCGCCGCGAGGGCGGGTTCTTCCCATGGGCGCAGGCGATCCGCTAGCTGGCCTTCCGGGTCGCCGGCTTCTCCTCCTCGAACCCGAGGGCCTTGCGGATGCTCGTGGCGGCGCCCTTGAGCTGGCGGGAGGCCTGCCTGGTGCCGTCCACGGCCCGCTTGGCGGGCTTGGAGCGCTGGAGCTTCTTCACCATCGCCTGGCCACGATCGGCCAGACCCTCGTACACACCGGCGATCTCCGGAGCGCCGACCTTCACGGACCGGGCCTTCCCGACCAATTCCTTGGCCTTCTCGACGGCGAGGTCGCCGGTGCCGAGGATCGCGAATGGAGCCTTCTTCAGCTGTTCCATCTTCCTGTACCTCCTCCTTCAGCTTGGGAGCCTGTGCTCGAGCTCGACCGAGGCGGCCGCGGGGGTCGCCGGAGCTTTGGTCCGCCGAGTACGGCGCGCCTGCCGCCGCGACTCGGTCTCCTCTCGGAAGCTCGAGTAGATCTGGATCAACACCTGCCTCTGCCGTTCCGTGATGGCCCGGTCCGCCAGGATGGCGCTCACCAGGTCGTCGTCCGGGCGGTCCCGCTCGTCGAGGATCCCGGCCTGGACGTAGAGCGTCTCCGCCGAGATCCGAAGGGCCTTGGCGATCCCGTTCAAGATGTCCGCGCTGGGCCGCCGGAGCCCCCGCTCGATCTGCGACAGATACGGGTTGGACACCCCGGCCATCGAGGCGAGCTTCCGCACGGAGAGCCCCACGGAGCGACGCTGTTCCCTGATGAACCTGCCCACCTCTCGGACCTTCATGACGCCCGCATGGTAGCAGAAATGCATAACAGTTGCAAGCACACGCATAGCGCCAGCAAGCAAGGCGAACGTCAGGCCGGGAGGGCGAAGTCCGCCAGGAGCTCCCCCACCGGCCGGCCCCCTCCCATGACGGGAGGGCGGGCGAACGGACGAAGTTTCCCGGCCTGCTGGCCGCTCAGGAACCCCAGGATCGTCAGCGCCCGCAGCAATGCCGGCTCGGCCGCCCGGGCCGAGCCGTCCTCGACCTTGACGGCCACCCCGATCCCCCGCTCGATCACTCCCGCGCACACCAGGCCCTCGGCGCCCACCTTGACCACGACCTCGGGGAGTGCCTCCATCACCGCGGTGCACATCCTGTTCCGGCCCGCGACCAGATACGGGGCGGCCCGCATGGCGGCCACCGACCGGTCGGCGCCCGGAACGGCGCCCGGGGTCGCCAACCGCGCATACATCGTCGCCAGCGATGCCAAGGGCAACGCGTGGACCGGGATCCCGCAGCCGTCCACCCCCACGGCAACTGGGTTCCCGGCCGCGCCCCGGACGGCCTCGAGCACCGCACCGTGGATGGGATGGTCCGGTTCTCGGTACGTCTCCAGGTCGAAGCCGCGACGGACCGAGGCCAGCAGCATGCCGGCGTGCTTCCCGGAACAGTTGTGGAACTCGGCCCGGGGCTCCGGGACGGCCGCCGCGGCCTCCTCGTCGAGGGGACGGGACGGCGGCGTCCGGAGCTCCCCGAAGTCGAGCCCCGCCCGCCGGAGGAGGGAGCGCACCGTCGCGATGTGCGTGGGCTCGCCGTTGTGTGAGCCGCACATCACGGCGACCTCCTCATCGGGAAGGTCCTCGGCCGCCAGCGTCAGGCTGACCGCTGCCTGGAGGGGTTTCATCGACGACCTGGCGAACGTTGGCCGATGCGCCTCGCCCAGGGCGGCGATCAGGCGGCCGTCGGCGTCGGCGACGGCCACGGAACCGGCGTGCACGGCTTCCTCGAAGCCCGAGCGCACCACCCGGACCAGGGGGACGGCCGGCATGGCCGTAAGACTACCGGGGGAGGGAGGAGCTCAGTGGGCCCGGCCGTTGGCGGGTCTGGAGGAGACCCTCGGCTCGAACGGACGTGTCTCCGGGAGGGCGGCCGGCGCCCGCTCCAGCATCCGGACGAAGGCGTCCACGACCTCGGGATCGAACTGGGTTCCCGCTCTGCGCACGATCTCCTCGACCGCCGCTTCGGGGGACCTGGCCTGACGGTAGGGCCGGTCGTTGGTGATGGCGTCGTACGCGTCGACCACGGAGAAGATCCTGGCCGGCACGGGGATCGTCTTGCCGCGGAGCCCGTGCGGATAGCCGGACCCGTCGTACCGTTCGTGATGGTGGCGGATCACCAGAACGGCGTCACCCAGGAACCGGAGCGGGGCCACGATCTGCGCCCCCACCTCGGGGTGGGTGCGCATCTCCAGCCACTCCGACGGGGTCAGGGCCCCGCGCTTCATGAGGATCCGCTCGGCGATGGCCACCTTGCCGATGTCGTGCAGGCGATAGCCCCAGCCGATCTCGGGACGCTCGGCGAGGTCAGGGGCAACCATCCGGGTGAGCTCCAGGGCCAGGTCGCGGCTCCGATCGAGGTGGCGGCGGGTGTGCTCGTCCTTGGCCTCCACCAGGACCGCCAGGCTCTCCATCGTGGCCAGATAGGAATCCGAGAGACGCTCCAGGGCGTGTTCGAGCTCCTGGGTTCGCTCCCGCTCCTGTCGATACAGGGACTTCAGGTCCCGGGCGAAGGCCAGGAGCTGACCATGAACCACCTCCTGGTCGGGGGCGGGGTCGGCCGTCATTCGGGGCTCCTCGATTCGACCGGGCCGACGGCCTCCAGGATGTCCAGCGGTGAGAAGGGCTTGCGGAGGTAGGCGTCGGCGCCGGCCTCGCGGCCCGCCCGCTCGTCATCCTCGGAGATTCGGGCGGTCACCATCACCACACGAGTGTCGGCGGCCCGCGACTTGATGGCCCGGCACACCTCGTACCCGTTCAGTCCGGGCATCGATACGTCCAGGATGGCCACGTCCGGCCGGAGGATGTCCGCCAGGGCCAGTCCGGCCTCACCGTTCGGAGCCACCGCGACTTCGTAGTCCTCCATCCCGAGCAGGGTGCGCAGGACCTCGCGCACCGTCGGGTGGTCCTCGACGACCAGGATCTTCCGCTTGCTCACTCTCGCTCCCACACCTCGGTCCGGTCCGGCACGGGGTCCCCGGACCGGCCACGGTACGGGTATCGGCCGCTGAGGGGCGGCCCTTAACGAGAACAGAGATGTCCGGTCAGTCTGGGTCGGACTCGGTCCCGTCGCCGGCCGAGGCCACGCTGCCATGGCGCACACGGAGCCGGCGCTTCATCTCCGCCTGGAGCGCGTCGAGCGCCTCGATGACCCGAGAGCGAGTGCCGGAGACTCCCCGCTCCTCCTCCTCGATCCGGCCCACCGCGGCGTCGAGATCCTGATCGGAGAGGGAGCCGAGATCGGAAAGGTGGGCGTCGGACAGCAATCGTTCCACCCGCCGGCGAGCCAGGGCCAGCTCCTCCTCCGGGAGGGGGACCACCGGGGCCTCGCCCCGAGATGGCCCTCGAGACCCCTCCGAGAGGACCGACACGACCCGCTCCATGACGGGCTGCGGCTCGCCTCCGCTCCGCCGACGATCGAGCTCGTCCCTGAGGATGTCCCGGCGGCCCTGAAGGAGGCGGCGGAGGAACGAGAGGTACTCGAGCTCGGCCCGGGCCAGGTCCCGGCGCCGGCGCGCCTCATCCTCCTCGAGGCGATCGAGGCCTTCTGTGAAACCCTCGGCCAGGATCTGGTCGATCCGGCGCTTGCCTCCGGTCTTCGGCGAGTCGCTCATCCGTTCCTCCCCGTGATGCCCAGGATCGCCCGGGCCTGGTCGGGCGTGGCGACCTCCCGTCCTGCCTCCCGGGCGATGCGGGCCACCCTGGCGATGAGCTCGGCGTTCGAGCTGGCCAGCCGGCCCTTGGCGAAGTTGATGGTGTCCTCGAAGCCCGTGCGAACGTTCCCCCCGAGCGCCAGCGCAGTCAGGGTCACGGGGAGATGGCTTCGCCCGATCCCGGTGGCCGTCCAGGTCGCCCCGGACGGCAGGATCGATGCCATGTGCACCATCGCCTGGGGCGTGCCGGCCATGCCGCCCGGAACGCCCAGGACGAGGTCGAAGTGAAGGTGGCGGGGCTCGGCGTCGTGCTCGGCCACCAGCCGGGCTGCGGTCTCCACCATCCCCGTGTCGAAGACCTCGAACTCCGGCTGGATCCCCACGTCGCGCATCCGAAGGAAGAGCCGCTCCACGAGTGGGAAGGGATTCTCGAACACCTGGTCGCCGAAGTTCACGGTCCCCGTTGTGAGCGTGGCCATCTCGGGCTTCAGGTCGAGGGGCTGGGCCCGTTCCTCCTCCATCATGCCCACCGAGCCCCCCGTCGAGGTCTGGACCACGATGTCGGGGGCCGCCCGCTTGATCGCGTCGATGGCCCGGGCGAAATGCTCCCGGTCCTGCGTGGGGACCCCCATCTCGTCGCGGACGTGGAGATGAACCACCCCGGCGCCGGCCTCCCGGCACCGGGCCACCTCCTCGGCGATCTCCTCGGGAGCCAGGGGAAGGTTCGGCTGCTGCTCGCGGGTCAGCTCACCGCCCACGGGAGCCACCGTGATGACCAGGGGATCCATCCGGAGAAGACTACCGCCCGGGAGGGGGGCGCGCCCGGAAACAGACTCGCTACGCGGTGCCCCCGGCGGCCGGTCGGCCGTCCTGGGTGACCTCGCGGCCCACGGCCCTGAGGATGTCCTCCGGCCGGAACGGCTTCCGGATGTAGCCGTCGGCTCCCGCCGCCAGCGCCGCCAGCTCGTCGTCCGAGGACGTCTTGGCGGTGATCATGACGATCTTGGGCGCATCGTCGGATGCCTTGAGCGCTCGACAGACGTCGTAGCCGTCCATCCGAGGCATCATGATGTCGAGGAGGACCACGTCGGGCCTGGTCACGTGGGCCAGTGCCAGTCCTGCCTCTCCGTCGACGGCCGTGGCCACCTCCACCCGGGCCAACCGCAGGATCGTGCTGACGAGCTCCAGGATCGCCGGGTCGTCATCTACGACGAGCACCTTGAGCTTCCTCGTCATCAGGCCTCCGTCCTGGGCCGTCGCCCGGACAGACCGAGCAGAACCACCGATGGCGGCTCTCAACATCTACATCGGCATTCGCGAAGACGGGCCTTAGGCGGAGCGAGTACCCCAGAAGGTCGTCCGGAAGCTCAGCAGACGGCGGCCACGTAGGGCGTGGGGTTCACCAGGACGCCGTTGGGGTGGTACTCGAAGTGGAGGTGGGGGGTCCCGGTGGCGTTGCCGGAGTCACCGATGTAGCCGATCAGCGTCCCGGCGGCCACGGAGCCCGACGCGTCGCTGAAGCCCTGGAGGTGCGCGTAGAACGTGTAGGTGCCGCCGCTGGAGTGTACGTAGGCCTGGTTCCCTCCCAGCGAGCTCGACGAGTGGGAGACGGTGCCGGGGAGCGCGGCGTAGACGGGTTGTCCGTACGTTCCCATCATGTCCACGCCCGCGTGGCTACGCCCTCCGGAGCGAGGGGCGCCGAAGGTATCCGCGAAGGCCGTTCCCGGCGCCGGGCACGCCTGGAGGGCCTGGCCGGCCACCGTGCCGATCGACCCCTGCCCGCCGCCGCCGGTGACTGCGGCCGCCGCGGCCGGCTGGTCGTATATGGCCGGTTCCGCCGGGAGCGGCGAGCCGCTGTGAGGACCAGATGTGGCCGGGATGGTCCCGTAGGTGGGGGGCGCATCGTTGGGCTGGAGGTGCTGGGTAGCCTC
>JBOGWD010000110.1:0-7885 GCA_050693275.1 Actinomycetota bacterium
CCCTCGTACAGGCGCATGGCCCGCACGTCCCGGTACCACACCTCCAGGCCGAGCTCGGTCATGAACCCCTGGCCGCCGTGCACCTGGATGCACCGGTCGGCCACCCGGGCCACCATCTCGGTGGCCACGAGCTTGGCCAGGGCGGCCTCCCGACGGCCGTCCGCGCCGTTGTCGATGTCGTCGGCGCACCGGTAGAGCAGCAGACGGGCCTGCTCCACCTCGGCGTACGAGTCGACGATCTGCCCCTGGATGTACTGGTTCGACCCGATCGGCTTCCCGAAGGCGATCCGGCTCCCGGCGTACTCGGTCATCCGGTCGAGGAGGTCCTGGGCGATGCCCAGGGCGGTGGCGGCGATCTGGAGCCGGGCCCCGTTGATGCCCTTCACGGCCGAATAGAAGCCGAACCCGACCTCGCCGAGGACGTTCTCCGCAGGCACTCGCACGTCCTCGAGGGTGAGCTCGGCGGGGTTCTGCAGGGGCGACATCGTACGCTGCATCCGGCTCACCGAGAACCCGGGCGTGTCGGCGTCCACCAGGAACGCCGTGATGCCGCCCTGTGCCCGCTTGTCAGGATCCGTCACCGCGAAGACCAGGGCGAAGTCGGCGTCCTCTCCCCCGGTGATGAAGTGTTTCCGGCCGTTGATGACCCATCCCTCGCCGTCGGGCTCCGCCCGGGTCCGGATCCTGGTCGCGTCCGAGCCCGCCTCCGGCTCCGTCAGCGCGAAGCACGTGGACTTGTCCGCCGACATCAGCGGCGCCAGGTACTTCTCCCGCTGGGCGACCGTGCAGTCCACGTAGATCGGGGTGGGGCCGGTGACCACCGGGAGGATCGACTCGCCGTGGGCCAGGATCAGTCCGTGCCGGTTGCCCTCCTCGAACAGGAGGACCTGTCCGAGGTAGGACAGGGCCATGCCACCGACCTCCTCGGGCATGTGGAGCGTCCAGAATCCCAGCTCGACCGAGCGCTTCCGCAGCTTCCGCCGCTCGTCCTTCACGAAGTCGTACCGCCCCTCCAGGACGTCCGGCCGGTACGACTCCTCCACGGCACGGACCTCCCGGTCGAGGAACTGACGCAGCGAGCTCCGAAGCTCGACCAGCTCGTCGGGGATGTGGACGACCGGCACGGTTGCCTCCTCGTTCGCGGGCCTGCCCCATCCCCTGAGAACCTACCGCCCGGTAGGATACCCCACCCGGCCGGCTACCGCACCACCTCGAGCTCGCGGGAGGCGTGATTGAGCCGCTGGGCCCCGGTGCCGGTCACCACGACGATGTCCTCGATGCGGACCCCGAACTCCCCCGGCAGGTAGACGCCTGGCTCGATCGAGAAGCACATCCCGGGCCGGAGCCGCTCCTCGTTCCCCTCGATGATGTAGGGGCCCTCGTGCTCCTCCAGGCCGATCCCGTGCCCGGTGCGGTGGACGAACAGGTCGCCGAACCCGGCTCGCTCGATGACCCGTCGGGCGGCCCGGTCGACTTCCTGGGCGGGGACGTCCGGGGCCACGATCCGGAAGGCCTCCTCCTGCGCCTCCGCGACGACCTCGTGGACGTGGGGAAGGTCCGCGGGGCTGCGGCCGACGGCCACGGTCCGGGAGATGTCCGAGCAGTAGCCGTCAGTCCGGCCCCCGAAGTCGATGACCACCGCGTCCCCGAAGTGGATCTCGCGGCCCGTCGGCTCATGGTGCGGAGAGGCGCCGTTCGGTCCGGCCCCCACGATCGTGAACGTGACCTCGTCGTTCCCGGTCTCCAGCAGCAGGTCTCCCAGCGACCGGGCCACATCCCGCTCTGAGCGGGTCTCCAGGCGGGTCTGGAGGAGACGGCCGAAGGCCTCGTCGGCGTACCGGGCCGCCCGCTTCAGCAGGTCCAGCTCCTGCGGATCCTTGATCGAGCGAAGCCGACCCAGCACCCGGGAGGCGGAGACGAACTCCGTGTCCGGCAGGGCGCCCTGGAATCGCAGGAGGTGCGACGCCCACATCCGATCCGAGCATCCCACCCGACCCGCCTCCGCGCCCAGGATCCCCCGCACCAGGTCGTAGGGGTCCTCGATCTCGTTCCAGGCCCGGACATCGGCCAGCTCCGCGGCTCCGGTGCCGTTCGCCAGGGGCTCCTCGAGCCTGGGCACGACCAGGACCGGCTCGGACCCCGGACGCAGCACCAGGCAGGTGAGGCGCTCGAGGGGCGGGGGGTCGTACCCGGCCAGGTAGAGGAGGTCGGCCGACGGCCCCACGATCACGGCGTCGAGACGTGCCGAGCCGGCGGCGTCGGCCGCGCGGGCCAGCCTCCCCCGGTAGTCGGTGGGCACGCGGGACATCATACGGGCCCGGGTTGGTTTGCCGGAGGTCCCTCGGGGAAAAGGTTGGGCCGCTGGTCCGGAGGAGATCCGGGTCCGCACCAGCGAAGGGGAGGTGTTGTGTATGACTGCCATGATCCTTGCTCAGGGAGGGGCGACGGCGACGATCCTGTGGATCATCGCCGCGATCCTGGTGATCGCCGGGATCGTGTCGCTGCTCAGAGGCAGCGTCGTGGCCGGCATCGTGCTCATCGTGGTCGGGCTCCTCGTGGGTCCCGGCGGGGTGAGCATCTTCGGCTAGGGGGCGGGGCGGCCCCGCCGCCCTCAGATCTTCAGGGCGACGACCTCTGGCAGGACGGTGAAGGTCGCCGGGGTGGTGCCGAGCACCTCTCCGTCGCCCTCGACCGGCAGGGGCCGCTCACCGTCCACCTCGATCGACTTTCCGCGCAGCTCCTTGATGTGTGGGTGCGGCACGTGCTCTCCCCGGTAGATCTTGGGGAGGAGCGTGAACGCCTCCGACTTCGGCCCGGTGCTGATCTGGGCCTCCAGGAGGCCGTCGCCAGGGTACGAGCGAGGCGAGATCTTCATGCCGCCGCCGTAGAACTGGCAGTTCGCCACCACGACGTTGTTGGCCCGCCCGGCGAACTCCTTCCGGCCCACCCGGACGGTGATCTCCGAGGGCCGGTAGATGCCGAGCGAGAGCCAGAACCCCCAGAAGTACCGGGACCGCCCGAACCATCGGGGCAGGCGGCCGGCCCGGGCGACCACCGCCGCCCCCAGGCCGCACTCGGCGATGTTGGCCACGTACCTCGTCCTGGCTACCCCGCCGGCCCGGTACTCGGCCATGATGATGTCGATCGGGTACAGCCGGTCGCCCTCGAGGTGCCGGATGGCCTTCACCGCGTCCCCGGGCAGGCCGAAGGTTCGTACGAAGTCACTGCCCGAGCCCGCCGCCACCACGCCGAGCACGGCGTCGCCGGCGACCGGCTTCCCGTCCTCGAGCATGCCGTTGACCACCTCCTGGACCGTGCCGTCGCCGCCCACGGCGACCAGGAACCGGTTCCCGTCCTCCAGGGCTTCCCTGGCCAGGTGGGAGGCGTGGCCGGGGCCCTCGGTCTCCAGGATCCGGTAGCCGAGCTTCCGGGCGATCAGCTGCCGCTCGACCTCCGGCAGCTCCTGCCCCACCCGCCCACGGCCCGATCGTGGGTTGGCGATGAGCACGAGGTCGCCGAAGGGGCTGGCCACTACGCCTCGGGGGGAAGCAGCTTCCCGGGGTTGAGCACGCCGTGAGGGTCCAGGGCCCGCTTGATCGCTCGAAGCGCCCCCACGCCGGCGGCTCCCAGCTCCTCCTCGAGGAAGGGCGCCTTGAGGATCCCCACGCCGTGGTGGTGGCTGATCGTGCCTCCGGCCTCGTGGCAGGCTCGGGCGGCATCCCGCCAGCACTCGACGTACCGTCGCTCCACGGCCTGGTCGTCCTCGCCGTGTAGCAGGACCGTGAACGAGAGCGAGGCGCCCCAGCGGGACGGATGAGCCAGACGGCACGCCACGGGACGGGCGGCGTGCTCGGCCAGCGCCTTCCGAACCGCGGCGTACAGGGCCGGGAGCCCGGTCCACAGCCCGGCCACCTCGGCCGTGTCGACGACGACGCCGGGGCCGAGCATGCGCTCCTCGCCCATGATCCGGCGGGAGAGCTCGGCGGCGTCGCCGCGGTGCTCCCACCAGTGGTCGCCGTACGTCTCCGGCAGCGGCACGGCGCCGGCCTCGGAGCCCGCTCGTTCGACCAGTCTCTCTGCCGCCTCGACGCTGCCGTCGTCGGCGAAACCGAGGAGCAGCGCCGGGCCGTCCTTGTGGCCGAGCGCTCCGAACGTCTCCGCCGCGTGGACCTCGTCGTGGAGCCCGACCACCGGCGGCCCGGACCCCGCCTGGACGATCCTCCTGACCAGGTCGATCCCCTCGGCGAAAGCCGGCGGACGGAAGGCCCGCCACCGATACCCGTCGGGGAGCGGCGCCATCGGCAGCGTGGCCCGGGTCAGCACACCGAGGGTCCCCTCGGAGCCCACGAGCAGGCGGCGCAGGTCGGGCCCGGCGGCCGACCGCGGCACCGCCCGGAGCGTGACCACCTCGCCGCCTGCGAGGACGACCACCATGCCCAGAACGAGATCGTCGATCGTCCCGCCGCCGACGGCCGCCTGCACCGCCGAGCGAGATGCGATCCACCCTCCCACGGAGGAGATCGCCATCGACCGGGGATAGGGTCCGAGGGTGAGCCCGTCCCGATTGAGCGCGGCTTCCACGCGATCCCCCCGGGCGCCGGCCTCGACCTCTACGGCCAGCGACTCACGGTCCACCGACAGCACCCTGTTCATGAACGACAGATCCAGGACGACCCCCCGCCACACCGCCTGCGCCCCTCCGCAGACGCCCGAGCCCGCGCCCCGAGGGACCACGGCGGTCCCGGTCTCGGTGGCCCAGGCCAGGGTCGCCGCCACGTCCTCCGTGCTCCGGGGGAACACCACGGCCATGGGGCGAGGGAGACGCTCGCCTCGGGCCTCGCGGAGCATCGCCAACGGCCAGGAATCCCGAGACCGGCTGGTCAGCTCGCCCGGATGGGTGCTGACGGCCCCCTCCGGGAGGCGCTCGGCCAGCGACGCGAGCACGTCCACGCCGTCGATGATAGTGGCGCGGGGGCTCTTGAGCGCAGGGACGCATCGCGGCCCGAAGCGCCCCCCGCGAAGCGCCGGCCGACTCGCGTCCGGCTCAGAGCCCGGTATAGGAGACGACGCCGCGGTTGATGGCGACGCGGGCGTCACCGGCGAGCCTGGCCGAGTCGCCCTCACCCATCTGCTCGAGCTGGCGGAGGAGGTCGAGGAGCTGCTTGCACGTCCTGACGAAGTCCCCCGGGGCCATCTCGGTCTCCAGCAGCACGTCCTCGAGGGGCTTCCCCTCCGCCCAGTGGAAGGCGGTGGCCACGAAGCCGGCATCGAGCTCCCGGGTCAGCTCGACGGAGTTGGCCTCCTCCGCCCGGCGGACCCGCTGCCACAGGGCCTCCAGGCCCGCGTACCGAGCCGCCAGCTCGCCCGTGGGGAACTCGGCCCGACGCGGGTTGCGTTCGCGAGACTCGTAGACGAGCGTCGACACGAGTGCGCCGGCCTCCCCGGGCGACAGGCCCCCCAGGAGGTCCTCGCTCAGCATCTCGGCAACGACGACATCCGCCTCGCCGTAGATCCGCGCCAGGCGGCTCCCCCGGTCGGTGAGCGAGAAACCACGGACGTACCCGAGGTCCTCCAGGACCCGGAGGACCCGATCGAGCTGCCGGGCCAGCGTCTCCGTCCGAGAGCGGATGCGACGCTCCAGCCCGGCGATCTCCCGCTCCAGGCGGGACGACCGGGCCCCCCATCGCTCGTGCTCGCCCCGGTCGGGGCAGGCGTGGCACGGATGACGTTCGGCCCGTGCCTCGAGATCGTCGGCGCGGCCGAGCGCTCGCTGGTCGATGGCCCGACGCCTGGGCTTTGGCGGGCGGACGTCCAGCGCCACCAGTCTCGCGGCCAGGTCCCGGCGGTACCGGGCGCTTCGGGCGCTGCCCGAGCGCGGCAGGGGGATCTGGGCCAGGGGCTCGGGCGGATCCGGGAAGTGGTTCGGCGAGGCCCGGAAGAATCGGCGATCCTGCGTCAGAAGCATGGGACGTCCGTCGCGACTCGAGAGCACCACCGCGAGGCCGCGCCGGCTGGCCCGAGGAACGTGGATCACGTCGCCCGGTCGGAGCGAGGCCAGCGAGTCCCGGATCTCCGCGCGCCGGGCGCGGTCCTGGCGTCGGGTGGCCTCCCGGCGGAGGCGCTCCGCCTCCTCGCGGAGCCGCCAGTACTCGGCGAAGTCTCCCCGGTCGCACACCATCCTGCCCCGGTACCCCTGGAGGTACGCCCGGTCCCGCTCGAGCTGTCGCTCCAGGGCCACCACCCCCCGGTCCGCCTGGAACTGGCCGAACGAGGAGTTCAGGAGGTGGTGGGCCTCCTCCGGCGAGTAGTTCCGGACCAGGTTCACGGCCATGTTGTAGGAGGGACGGAAGGACGACGTGAGCTCGTAGGTCCGGGTGGTGGCCAGGCCGGCCACCCCCTCGAAGTCCACATCGCGTTGATGCAGGACCACGGCGAAGCCGTGCTCGTCGATCCCCCGCCGGCCCGCCCGCCCTGTGAGCTGCGTGTACTCCCCCGGCGTGAGGAGCTCGTGGCGCTCGCCCGAGAACTTCCACAGGCTCTCGATCACCACCGTCCGGGCGGGCATGTTGATCCCCAGGGACAGCGTCTCGGTGGCGAAGACCACCTTGACCAGCCCGGCGGCGAAGAGCTCCTCGACGGTCTCCTTGAACACCGGAACCATCCCGGCGTGGTGGGCGGCCACTCCCGCGGCCAGAGCCTCCCGGAACTCGAAGAACCCCAGGGCGGACAGGTCGTCCTCGTCCATCCACGCCGTCCGCATCTCGGCGAACTCGCGAATCCGCCGCTCCTCCCCCTGGTCGGTCAGACGGATCCCCGCCGAGGTCATCCACCGGACGCTCTGGTCGCAGCCGGCTCGGGAGAACACGAAGTAGATGGCCGGCAGCATGTCCTCCTCGGCCAGGACCTCCACGACCTCCTCGCGCTTCGGCGTGTACACGCGCCGGTGCCCCTCCCGAGGGCGAGAGATCCGCTGGTACTGCCGGCGCCCGCTCCCCCGCCGCCGGTACTCGCGGGTCCGGAGCTCGCGCTGGCCGAAGGACACGACGTAGGGGTTCGGAAGGAGGTGGCCGCCCTGCTCCACGTGCATCGGGTGGAGGTCCCGCCCCGCCATGTACAGCTGCTCGAGCGGCACCGGTCGACGCTCCTCGATCACCACGCGGGTGGTCCCGCGAAGCGTGGTCAGCCACTCGCCGAACTCCTCGGCGTTCGACACCGTGGCGGAGAGGCACACCACCGACACCGAGAGCGGCAGGTGGATCAGGATCTCCTCCCACACCGCCCCGCGGTAGGGGTCCTGGAGGTAGTGGACCTCGTCCATGACCACGACCTCAAGGTCATCCAGCGTCGAGCTCCGCTCGTACAGCATGTTGCGGAGGACCTCGGTGGTCATGACCACGACCGGGGCCTCGCCGTTGATCGAGTTGTCCCCGGTGAGCAGGCCCACCCGGGCGCCTCCGTACCGGGCCACGAAGTCCCCGAACTTCTGATTGGACAGCGCCTTGAGGGGAGTCGTGTAGAAGGCCTTCCGCCCGACCGCCAGAGCCCGCTCGATGGCGAACTCGGCCACGACCGTCTTCCCCGAGCCCGTGGGGGCGGCCACCAGGACCGACTCGCCGGCATGGAGCGCGCCGATGGCCTCGACCTGGAAGTCATCGAGCGGGAACGGATAGCGGGCAGCGAACCGCTTCGGGTCCATCCCCCTCATTCTCCCACCCCCCGCCGGTCCCCCTCAGCGTCCCTGCCGCGGCGGCGCGTAGCGAGGCGGGTGCCGAGCGTCAACAGCCCCGCGGCCAGCACGTGAGCCGCCGTTACAGACGCTGGAGGAGGGTGCGGAGGGCGGAGGTGAAGCCGTCGGGGTCCTCGAGGTTGGACAGGTGGCCGGCGC
>JBOGWD010000111.1:0-2178 GCA_050693275.1 Actinomycetota bacterium
GGGGCCGCAGCCAGCGGTCGGCCTCGGCTCGATCGAGGGTGACCGACGTGACGACCCGGCTCACGCCGGCCCTAGAAGATGTACGGACACCACGGCGCCAGGTCCGAGGCGAACATGGTGTCGGCCAAGCGCAGCGCCCCGTCCGTGCGCTCCTCGATCCGCCCGGCCCGGGCCAGCGCGCTGGGCCGGATCGTCCCGAGGTACATCGAGGCGAGCTCGCCGGCGCCGAGCACCAGGTCCGGCTCGGAATGGGTCGAGCGGCAGGACGCCCTCTTGGGGCTCCCGTCCAGCTCCCACCGACCCTCGTTCCACGGGCAGAACCCGTCGTGGACGTCAAGGACCAGCCGCCCGCGCTCCCCGTAGGTACGGTCTTCCAGCGCAGTGCGGACGTCGACCAGTCTCAGCCAGGTCCCGTCCCGCACCCGCAGGCCGAGCCCACGCGGATTGGCCAGCATGTGCAGCATGGGTTCGTCGACCGGCCGCTTCCATCCCTCGACCGACCGCACCAGGTCCACCTCGAAGCAGTACCGCCACAGGGCTCCATACGCGTCGACGGTGGTGGCCATCAGCTCCTCGACCAGGAGGGTGTGGCCGGGGCCGGTGCGGTGATCCCAGGCCTCCTTGACCCGATAGGCGACGTGGCCCTCCAGCCCGTTCTCGGTCTCGTACACCACGAAGAACAGAGCGCTGGCGCCGCTCCGATCGTGCTCGGTGTCGCGGAACCGGATCTCCGACCAGTGCTCGTCCCGGTTGGGCATCCCCGGGCGGGTCGGTCGGACCGCGTCGTACAGGGTGGGGAAGAGCTTGAGCGCCTCGGCCCGATCGACCAGCCTCGCCCGGCCGCGGGCCCGGAACTGCAGGAGGAACGCGGTGTCCTCCCGGCGGATCTCGAACGCCGCCGCGTATGACCCGAGCCCGTAGCCGAATCGCTGGTAGATCACGTTCTCCGAGGCCCACAGGTGGGCCAGTGGCGTTCCGTCCTGGTGCAGCTCGTCGATCTGCGAGCGCATCAGCGTCCGGGCGATGCCTCGGCGCCGGTGGGTGGGCAGGACTCCCACCGAGGTGATTCCGGCCGCGGGAAGCATGCCGCCGGGGACGGTGAGCTCCATGGGGTAGGCGCTGGCGTTGCCCACGATCGTGTCACCTTCGAAGGCCGCCAGGTTCAGGCCGGCGGCGAACACCGGCCGCTCGTCCTCGAGGTCCTGTTGCTGGAGGTCCTCGCCGAACGAGGCCGCCAGCATCCGCATGGCCTCCTCCAGGTGGTCCAGCCCGATCGGTCGGATCTCGATGTCCACGACGCCCGAGTGTACCTGCCGTTCCGGTAGGGTTGCTCCGTGCGGCATGGCCCGTTCGTAGCGCTCGCCGTGGCGGCGGCGCTGCTGGCGCCGCCGGAGGCCGCGGCGCAGGACCCGTACGCGGAGATCCGGGACCTCATCGATCTGCGGGCCGAGGCCATGCTCGAGGGCGACCGCGACGCCTTCCTGGCCACGGTCGATCCCGCCAACGCCGGGTTCGTCCTCCGCCAGCGCCGGCTCTTCGACGGGTTCCAGCGGCTCGGCCTGTCCTCGTACGACCTTCGCCTCACCGACGCGTTCTGGCCCGAGCTCACCACCTCCCGTGAGGTGTCCCGGTACGGCCCGAACGCCGACCCCCACGTCCTGAACGTCGAGGAGCGGTATCGGCTGGACGGCTACGACCGGGCGCCCGCCGTGGAGGACCTGTTCCTCACGTTCGTCCGCCGCGGCGACGAGTGGCGGGTGGCCTCCGACACCGACCTCGACGACATCACCCTGTACTCCGGCCGGAAGCTGTG
The DNA here is from genome assembly GCA_050693275.1 of Actinomycetota bacterium. Taxonomy (GTDB): domain Bacteria; phylum Actinomycetota; class UBA4738; order UBA4738; family CALAEC01; genus CALAEC01. The sequence goes on from JBOGWD010000111.1 coordinate 1,814, forward strand.
GGAGCTCGGACCGATCGTGACCCGGGAGAGCGAGCACTTCCTGTACGTCTCCCACCCCGACCAGGCCGGGGTCGCCGGGCGGATCCTGGAGGCCTCGGATCGGGCCCTGGACCGGGTGGGGGACCGGTGGCCGCTCGACTGGGCGGAGCGCGTCCCGGTCCTGGCCCCCTCCACCACCGAGGAGCTCCGGCGGATCATCCAGGCCACGTTCGACCTCGACGTGTTCGTGGCCTTCGCCTACTCGACCGTGGACCGGGACCGGGGGTGGGAGCTCGGGGGGCACCGGGTCATCCTGAACTGGCCGAACTTCAGCGGGTTCTCGGACGAGGTGCAGGAGGAGATCCTCACCCACGAGCTGCTCCACA
>JBOGWD010000112.1:0-11854 GCA_050693275.1 Actinomycetota bacterium
CCGAACGGCGATCTCGCCCCGATTGGCGATCAGGATCTTCGGCTCGGCCACGGGTACGCTCCTCGGGCGATAATCGGTGCCCACATGGGGTCGGTCAAAGCGTCGGGTCAGGATAGCCTGGAGCGCGCCGTGTCGAGAGCGCCCCAGGTCGGCCTGTGGGGAACGTTCGACGTGGACAACTACGGCGACCTGGTCCTGGCGCACATCAGCAAGGTCGAGCTCGAGCGGCGTCTCCCGGGGGGGAGCATCCGGACCTACGCGCCGTTCGGTTGGTTCCACCCCGTAGGTTTCCAGGGTGTGGAGCCTGCGGAACCTCTGGGGGTCTGGAGCGAGGAGCGAGCGACCCAGATGGCGAGCGAGCTGGACTGTGTCGTCGTCGGCGGGGGCGACATCATCCACACGGAGGCTGACGTGCTCGCCCACGCGTATGGGATCGATCCGGACGAGATGCGTCGGCTGAACCCGGGCGCCTTCTTCATCGAGGGCCTCGGGCCCGACCTGGAACGCGAGTGCCCCGTCCTGTGGAACGCGGTGGGCGTGCCCTTCGACTTCACCGCGGAGGAGGCCGCTCGGGTGCGCAGCGCGGCGCACCCTCGCCGGTATCTCTCGGTGCGGGACGACGAGTCCCGCAGCCGACTGGAGGCGGCCGGGGTCGAGAGCGAGGTCGCCGTGGTCCCCGATCCGGCGGTGCTGCTGCCTCGAATCTTTCCACCCACGCAGCTGGAACAGGCCCTGACGTTCCTGCGGCTGATGGACTGGTTTCCCAGCCGAGGGCCGGCCGTGGCCGTTCAGGGGAATGGACGGCTCGTCTCCTGGGTCCCCGCTCTCGCCGACGCGGTCAGGAGCATGCTCGAGCGGCGGGACCTCTCGGTCGTGACCATCGAGATCGGGCCCTGTCACGGCGACGGCGAGTTCGCCCATGTCCTGCACGGTGCGCTGAAGGGTGAGGTGGCTCTTTATCACGTTCCGGGCACGGCGCGACTGGAGCACGTTGCGGCGGCCATCTACGGTTCGGCCGTCTTCGTGGGCAGCTCGCTCCACGGGTCGATTACGGCGTTCGCGTACGGCCGCCCGAACGTCATGCTGCATGGCCACGGGCTCTCGAAGATGGATAGCTTCGCCGCCCTCTCCGGCGGCGCCGATCGGGTCGTTCGGGCCCCGGAACGGCTGCCGGAGGTCCTGGGGTGGGCCGAAGCGCCGAGCGGCGGTCCGGACGCGCTGCCCGAGCTCCAGGCGCAGGTGGACGCGCACTTCGACCGCGTGGCACGGATCGCCCAGGAGGCGGCTGGGCGCGAGCGGATTCGAGACCCGGTCGGGCCGCACCTCGCCGACGTCAGGACCCTCGGAGCCGTGCTGCTGCAGGCCCTCACGACTCGGGAGCGACGGCTGGCCGCGGAGCGAGATTCCATCGCGGCGCGCTTGGCCCGGTCAGAGAGCGCCTTGGCCGCGATGGCGGCGACGATCGCTCCCCGTGACGAGACCCTCGGCGAGGCCACGAGTGAGCCGCGGAGGCTTCGCGCATCTCTTGGGACCTCCACCAGGCGGAAGCGCCGGTTCCCGCGGCTCCGGGCGCGCGCCGCTCGTGGCGCGCTGGACGAGCGCGGCCTGGAGCGCGCCGTCCGCCGTGCCGGTATCAACGCACCGCCCCGGTACCTGGACGAGACCGCCTCCACTAACACCGAGGCGCTCGCGCTGGCGGAGCGGGGTGCACCCGAGTGGACCATCGTCGCCGCCGGGCACCAGACCGCCGGCCGGGGACGATTGGGCCGCCGCTGGGCCGATGCGCCGGGCCGGTCTCTCCTGTGCTCGGTGGTCCTGCGGCCTCGGCTGACGCCCGACGAAGCCCACCTGCTGACACTCGCCGCAGCCGTGTCGCTGATCGAGGCGGCCGGTCTCCCGTCGCTTCGCTCCAAGTGGCCCAACGACCTCGTGGTCGGGGATCGGAAGTGCGCGGGGATCCTGGCTGAGGCCGAGGTGGAGGGGGGCCGCCTGCGTCATGCAGTCCTCGGCGTCGGGGTGAACGTGTCCGCGGGGGAGGACGACTTCCCCGAGGAGCTTCGCGGGCGGGTCACCAGCCTGGCCCTCGAGGGTCTGGCGCTCGACCAGGAGGCCCTACTCGCTGGTTTCCTCGAAGCGCTGCGCCGGCGCATCGAGGCGAGGGGGTTCCCGGCGGGGGTGGTCGACGCCTACCGTTCCCTCTGCATCACCCTGGGCCGCCAGGTGCGAGCCACCACCGCGTCGGGGGCGGAGGTCGAGGGGCGCGCGATCGACCTCGACGACCGGGGAGGCCTCCTCGTGGAGCGCGACGGCCGCGCTGAGACGGTGACGTTCGGGGAGGTTCAGCACCTGCGATGATGTCCTCGTCGCCCACCTCGAGTGCTCCTTCCGTTGGCTCCCGCGCATCATCGACGCACCTGCTCAGGAGAAGAAGGCACAGCGAAGGCAGAGCTAGGTCATCGAGGCTGCATCTGTTCGGCGTGGGGGCTGTGCTGGTGTTCTTCGGTGTCGCCACGTTTCCTGCGCTCTTCCGGCCAATCTCGACAGGGCTTGACCCCTCCTGGGTGTATGCGATCAATGAGCTGCCGTACAAGGACGTGGTGTATGGCCGGGACGTGGTGTTCTCCTTCGGGCCGCTCGGATATCTGCTTCTTCCGGCTGACTTCGGCTCGAACCTGGCGCAGGCCGCTGTGCTTGCTCTCGTCGCCCAGGCGGCGGCTGTTGGGGTTCTTCTGTACCATGCCAGGCGCTCCGAGACGCTCCTGCCACTCTTCGCCTTCGTGCTCGTGTTCTTCCTCGCTCCGTCCCTTGGACTCTTCTACGAGTATCGGGTCCTCCTGCTCTTGGGCCTCCTCCTGACGATCTCGCCCCAGGATCGAAGAGCTTGGAGGGCCGCCGCCCTGATCGCCGCCACCATGACGGCGGTCCTCTTGCTGGCGAGGCCTTCGACGGGGGTGGCTGCTCTCGCCATGGTGACGCTGAGCCTTGCGGTCTGGGGCATCCAGCATCGGGTGCGCCTCCGGGAAGTCCTTCTGTACCTCGCTTTGCCCTTGGGGACCGTGTTGTTGGTGCTGATGCCCCTTCTGTTCGGAGGCCCAACGAACGTGATCGAGTGGCTGCAGGTGGCATGGGAGTTCACGGCTGGGTATTCGGAGGCGATGTCGTATCCGGGACCCGCATCCATCACACTGCTCGTGACTGCAACGATCGGCATTTACGGCGTGGCCGCTTTCCTCATGAGCCGCCGAGATTCGTTGGTGACCCCTGTGGCCCTCGCACTTGGAGCATTGATCATCTTGGGCTTCCGTCACGGAATCGTTCGTCACTACGGTCGATTCGTTCCCGCGATCGTGATGGTGGCACTCGCCACGCTCGTGCTCTCGTTTCGCTCTCGGCGAGGAGTCTCGATCGGCCTTGCTGCGTCCGTGATCGTGTTGACGCTCAATTTCGGTATCTCGTTGATACCCGAATGCCTGTGTCCCTGGAGCCCCGCATCGGTCAACCCTCTACAGGGTCTCAGGAACGTGGGCTCAGTGATCCGCTTGCCTAGCACGAAACGCCAGTTGGCAACGCAAACGTCGGCCCATCTCGCCGATGACCGGTTGCCCCCGGAGATGGTCTCTGCCATACGCTCCGACGGAGGTGCTGTGGACGTGGTTCCGTGGGAGATCGTGTTCACAGAGGCCAATGCGCTTCCATGGGAACCCAATCCGGTGCTGCAGACCTACTCGGCTTACACCGCATCCTTGGACCAACGGACGGCGATCCACTTCACGTCCCCGGATGCACCTGAGTTCCTGCTCGTCCAGTTCATCGAGATCGACGCGCGCCACCCGATGCTGGGTGCGCCCGCCTTCTGGCGGGCGATGCTGGAACGCTACGCGCCAAGTCACCTGCCCATCGCCGACGGGGAGTTTGGCCGCGTCGCGCTCCTTCGGCGTCGAGAGGCGCCTCGAGAGGTGGGTTTGCGGCCCTTCGGTCGAACGAGCGGGAGGATCGGGCGGTGGATCGACCTGCCATCCTCACCCGGCTTGGTCTTCGGGTCGGTCCGGCTGCGCCACGACCTCAGCGGTCGGCTGGCTGCCCTGGCCTGGAGGGTCGAACCAATGCTCATCGACCTCAAGCTTGCCGAGGGGGGCGTGATCACGGTGCGTTTCCTGCCCTCCACCGCCGAGAACGGCCTCCTCCTGAACCATCTGCCGATGACGCTTCAAGAATTGCTGGATCTGTACGAGGGAGCGTTGCCGCGGGAGCTAGTGGCGATCCGCGTTCACGGGGAGGGGGCGTCTTCCTTCGAACCAGGATTCGAGGTCCGGTGGTTCGAGGCTGAGTGGGAAGAGCAGTCTTCTGGCGGCCCGGGCGCACGATAGCCTAGACTCTGGCGCTCGTAGGGCCAGAGAACGGGCCGCATGAGAGCTTCGATCATCATCCCCATCCTGTACGTCGAGCCGCAGCTGCGGCGGACCATGCGGCGCCTCGGATCGCTCCGGGAGACGATGGACCTCGAGGTCCTCCTGGTCGTGGACGTTCCGGACCCCGCGCGGGAGGAGGAAGCGAGGCAGGAGAACGATCGCGTCGCCTCGGAGCTGGATGCCAAGGCGATCTATCGGATCGGCGACCGGGGGTTCGGATCGGCGCTCCGATTCGGGTTCGAGCACGCCACCGGCGAAGCGATGATCCCGTTCATGGGAGATGCTTGCGATGAGCCGGCCGACATCTCCAGGCTCGTCGGGAAGCTCGATGAAGGCTGGGACATCGTGGCGGGGTCACGGTACATGCCGGGGGGGCGCATCGTCGGCAACACGCTCAAGCAGCGGCTGTCACGCCTTTACGGTTCCCTCGTCCGGCTCGCGGGTGGCCCGAGGATCCACGACGTGAGTAACGCGTTCAAGGCCTACCGACGGGCGGTCGTGGAGGCCGTTCCCACGGTCGCCTCATCGTACGACGTGTCGGTCGAGCTCACGGTGCGGGCTCACCGGGCGGGTTTCCGGATCACGGAGATCCCGACGACCTGGACGAACCGAGAGCTCGGCGAGTCGAACTGGCGCTTCAGCAAGGAGCTGAAGCGGTACTCGCGGTGGCTATGGCTGGCCGCTCGGGGGAGACGGCCCGGCCGTCGCCCCACGTCCTCCCGGGAGTCGCCGCGAACGGAGAGGCCGTGACCCTGGCCGAACGCTTCCGGTCCGGCCAGGGCATCGTGGCGATCGTGGGGCTGGGCCGGGTCGGGCTGCCGCTGGCCGTCGCTTTCGCCCGGGCCGGCCTTAGGGTGGCCGGGCTGGAGGTGGACGCCCAGCGCCGGGGGGCCGTCGAGCTCGGCAAGATGCCCTTCCTCGAGCCGGAGGCGGACCAGGCCCTCGGCGAGGTCGTGGCGGCGAGTCGGCTGACAGTCTCCGCCGACGCCGGAGAGATCATCCCGTACGCCGATGCCATCGTCCTGAGCGTCGGCACACCGTTGGCGGCGGATCTCCGGCCCGACTACGGGCAGCTGCGCTCCGCCCTGGATCGGTTGGCGCCGCATCTCCGGGCCGGTCAGCTCCTGGTGCAGCGTTCCACGGTCTCCCCGGGGACCCTGGAGAAGGTCGTCCGTCCGTTCCTGGCCGAGCGCATCCCCGCCGTCGCCCCGGAGCTCCTGATGGCCGCCTGTCCGGAGCGGATCGCCGAGGGGAAGGCGATGCGGGAGCTCGTGTCGCTCCCCGAGATCGTGGGCGGGATCGACGAACCGAGCTCCGCCGCCGCGGCAGCCCTGTTCCGGGTCCTGAACCCGGACAAGACGATCCACGTGACGGACCCGACCAGCGCGGAGCTCGCCAAGCTGTTCACGAACGTCTACCGGTACGTGAACTTCGCCCTGGCCAACGAGTTCGCCCTCCTGGCCGAGTACTACCAGTCCGACGCCCACGAGGTGATCAAGATGGTGAACCAGGAGTACCCGCGGGCGGGCGTTCCCCGACCCGGACCGGCGGGCGGCCCCTGCCTGTCCAAGGACGGCTACTTCCTGGTGGAGGAGCTCAGCCTGCCGGACTTCGTCCTCCTGGCCTGGAAGCTCAACGACAGCGCGCCCGCCTACCTGATCCGCCGGCTGGCTCGGCGGCTCGCCGAGCACGGGCTGACCGTCTCGGGTACGCCCGTGGCCGTGCTGGGACGGACGTTCAAGCGGGACAGCGACGACGACCGTCAGTCGCCGGCGCTCCGTATCATCGAGCTCCTGGAGCGAGAGGGCGCCGACGTGCGGGTTCACGATCCCTTCGTGCCCGGCCGCACGCTCGAGGAGGCGCTCTCGGGAGCCAGGGCCCTGGTGCTGGCCACGAACCACTCCTTCTACGACGATCTGGACCCGGCCGATGTCGCCTCGCTCATGGCCGAGCCGAGGGTCGGCGTCGATTGCTGGGGGGTCCTCGACCGGGAGGCGTTCGCGTCCAGCGGGATCAGCGTGTCGACGTTCGGCGTCGGCGAGGGGCCATGAAGCTCGTCACCGGCGGCGCCGGATTCATCGGGAGCGCGGTGGTTCGCAACCTCCTCGCGCGGGGGGAGGAGGTCCGGGTCGTCGACGACATGTCCAAGGGCAGCGGCGGCGCCGTGCCGGGGGAGGCCGACTACATCGAGGGAGATGTGGCGGATCCCGACGTGTGCGCCAGGGCCTTCAAGGGCGTGGACGTGTGCTTCCATCTGGCGGCCAAGATCGGAGGGATCGGGTACTTCCACCGCTACCCGGCGGACATCATCGACGACAACAACCTGATGCTCTCCCAGGTGTTCCGGAGGGCCACCGAGGCGGGGACCAAGGTCATCTACGTCTCCTCCTCGATGGTCTTCGAGCGGGCCGGGGAATGGCCGACGCCCGAGGACGCCATCGACCGGTATCCGCCGCCGTTCTCCGCGTACGGGTTCTCGAAGCTCGTTGGGGAGTGGTACTGCCGGGCCTTCCACGAGCAGTTCGGCACGTCGTTCGCCATCGCCCGCCCCTTCAACGCGTACGGGCCGGGGGAGTATCCGGAGTCCGAACCGGGTCTGGCCCACGTCATCCCTGACCTGATCCGGAAGATCCTGAGCGATGAACGCCCCATCCGGATCTTCGGCGACGGGTCGCAGACGCGGAGCTTCACGTACGTCGACGACGTCGCGGACGCCATCGTGACGATCGGGACGCATCCAAAGGGCCAGGGCGATAACTTCAACATCGGGACCGGCGTGGAGACGTCGATCCGGGAGCTCCTTGAGCTCGTGTGGGAGATCCTGGGACTCGAGGGCGCTCCCGAGGTGGTCACGAGCGACCCCTTGCCTGTCGACGTTCGCCGCCGGGTCCCCGCCGTGACCAAGATTCAGACCGTACTTGGCTGGAGGGCGAGGGTGCCGCTCGAGCAAGGCCTGCGGCAGACGGCAGAGTGGTACAGGGCGCACCCCGCGCCCTGAGCAGGTTCCTGGACCTTATGTCCGCCGCGCGACAACGAGCATCTGGCGGCCGAACAGCGGCCAGGCTACTCTGAGCGAGAGGTACAGGCGAAGGAGCGTGGTGCTCTTCGGTAGCCCGCGTTGTTTCACCGTGTAGGGGAGGAACCGCGGCACCACTCGCTCCGGCCGAAAGCCGACCAGCGTGAGCGCCTCCACCAGGCTCAGGTGGGTCAGCGGCGTGTGATGATCGAAGTAGTCCCAGTACCGCCCGGGCAGGTAGCGGATGTTGGGCATCAGCACGATCAGCGTTCCGCCGGGTCGCAGGATCCGGCGGCACTCGGCCAGGGTGCGGAGGACGTCACCCTTGGCCGGCAGGTGCTCGAGGAAATTGGAGGTGAACACGACGTCCACCCTCCCATCGCCGACGGGAGACAGATCGGTGCTCGGCGCCTGGATCGCTCGGGCGTCGCGGGCGTGCTTCGCCACGTCGGGGTTGAGGTCGACGGCGATCTTCTTCTCCGCGCGGATCGCGTTGATGAACTCGCAGCCTCCCGCTCCCAGGTCGAGGACCGTGTCGGACGGCCGGACGTACCGCTGGAACACCCGCTCACACAGGACCCGCCACATCCGCTCCTTGAAGGCCAGATCGCCCTGGCCGAAGCGCTCGCGGTACAGATGCGAGAGCTCGCTCGGATCGAGCGGGTCCGGATCGCCCTCAGCCACGGACCGTAGATACCGGTTGGGACTGCGCGTGTCAATCATCGCGTCCAGGTGTGGTCCGCGCTGTGTCGCCTTGGGTAGACTGCCGTGGATCCGCCGATGAAGCCGCAGCTCCTGACCATCGTGATGCCCGTGTACAACGAGCGGGCGACGCTGAGACCGGCCATCGAGCGGCTGGTCAAGACCGACCTTCCGCTGCCGGTCGAGCTGGTCGTCGTGGACGACGGCTCGGCAGATGGGAGCCTCGAGACGGTGGCCGACCTGGCCGACCCGGGCCGGGTTCGCTTGATAAGGCATCTCCGGAACCGGGGCAAGGGTGGGGCGATCCGGACCGGGATCGAGGTGGCCCGCGGGGACGTGCTGACGGTCCTGGACGCCGACCTGGAGTACGACCCGGCCGACCTGGCCGGCCTCCTGGAGCCCATTCTCGATGACGACGCCCGGGTCGTCTACGGGACCCGCGCGTTCGGCGCTCATACCGCTTACTCCTTCTGGTACGTGGTCGGCAACAAGCTGGTGAACCTGTGGGCCAGCTTCCTGTTCGACACGTGGCTGTCGGATGTTTACACGTGCCTCAAGATGGCGCCCACGGAGCTGTGGCGGGCCGTCGACCTCCGGGCTGTGGGCTTCGGGGTCGAGGCCGAGACCACCGGCAAGTTCCTGTCCCGGGGCGAGCAGATCTTCGAGGTGCCGATCAGCTACCGGGCTCGGAGCCGGGAGGAGGGCAAGAAGATCCGCCCGGCGGACGGCCTTCGGGCGCTGTGGATCCTGCTCCGGATCCGGATGGCGGGCCGATGACGCAAACCCTCGCCTGATCCCCATGGCCGGGTCCGCGGAGGGCGGAGCCGGCGCCCGGTCGTCCTCGGATCGAAGGCTGACCCGTTGGGTCCTGGCGGTGGCGGCCGCGACATTCGTGGTGGGGATCGGCTCGCCGCTCCTCGGGATCAGGGTCTTCCACGGAGCCGACATGCTCCTCGATCGAGCGCCTTGGCGGGTCACGCCGCCCGACCAGACCGTGGCGTCGAACCCGATCGTGGGGGACACGGTGAGCACGTTCATGCCGCTTCATGCCGAGCTACGCCGGCGGCTGTGGGGCGGAGACTTCCCGGTGTGGACGCCGTTCCCGGCCGGCGGCCTGCCCCTGGCCTCGGTGCCCGACGCGGGCGCCCTTGGTCCGCTCAACCTCCCGTACCTCGTCGTTCCGTTCGCCTACTCGCCTGGGTTGGCCAAGCTCCTCGAGTTGACGGCGGCGATGGGGTTCACGTTCCTCTTCCTGCGCCGCCTCGGCCTCGGCCGGGCTCCCGCGCTGCTCGGAGGTCTGATCTACTCCTTCTCCGGGTTCCAGGTGGTGTGGACGAACTGGCCGCAGAGCCACATCGGCGCGCTGATCCCGGCCCTGTTCTGGGCGGTGGAGCGGTCGATCCAGGAGCGCCGGCTCGTGGACGGGATCCCCGTGGCCCTGGCCATGGCCGCCATGGTGTTCGAGGGATTCCCCAGTGTCACCGGGTACGCGGCCCTGGCGGTGGGCGCGTACGCCATCGTTCGCGCGGCCGCGCTGCGAGAGCTGACCCCGCGATGGCGGCTGTGGGTTCTGGTCGTGGTGGGCGGGGGGCTCGCGCTGGGGTTCGGGCTGAGCGCGCTGCAGACGCTGCCGCTGGCCGATCGGGCCGGGGAGCTCGATCTCGGCTACCGGGTCCAGGGTCCCGATTCGCACCTCCCCCCCTCGACCATGGCCACGCTGGCCATCCCGGATGCGTTCGGGTCGCCTGCCGCAGACGACTACGCGGGCCCGCTGAACTACGTGGAGGTCCAGGCGTTCATCGGGGCGTCCTCGCTAGTGGCCCTGGCGGCGGCCGCGGCCTGGCGCCTACCCAGCCCGCCCGCGCGCGGGGCCCGCTCGTTCCTGTGGGCCGCGGTCGCCATCGTGTGCGTCGTCCTGTACGTGGGGGGCCCGGTCCTGGCCGCGCTCCAGACCACCAGCCTGTTCGGGCTGAACTTCGTGGGACGCCTCCGGTCGCTGCTGGGGTTCCTTCTGGCGGCGCTGGCGGCCTTCGGGATCGAGGCTGCGCTCCGAGCGCCGTGGTCGAAGGATCGCCGAGCCGCGCTGCGCGCGGCGGGAGTCTGGACGTCGGCAGGTCTCCTCGCGGCGCTGGGGCTGTGGCGTTTGTGGAGCGTGGCCGACGCCTCGGGACGGCTTGCCGATGTGGTGCGGGCGTCCGTGATCCCGCTGACGGCGGCCTGCGTGACCGCGGCCGTCGTCTGGTCGTCCCGGTCGGCCAGGTGGCGGCGTCTCCGCCCGGCCACCTGGGTGGTCCCCGTGGTCTTCGCTGTCGAGGCCCTGGTGTTCGCCGTGCCCTTCTGGCCGAGGATCACGCCGGATTCCTTCTATCCGACCACGCCGGCCCACGTGCAGCTGGCGCGGAGGCTCGGTCCCGATCGCCTCGTCGGCGCGGGTGGGGCGATGTTCCCGGGGACCACCACCTTCTACGGTCTTCGGTCCCTGACCACGAACAACACCCTTCCGCAGCTTCCGCCCTGGGAGGACCTGATCCGGGCGGTGGATCCGGGGGCGTTCGGCCAGAGCCCGGTGTTCCCCTCGCTGGCCCCGAGGCACGACGTGGCCACGTCCCCGGTCCTCGACCGGCTGTCGGTGCGCTTCGTGGTGACGCCGCCGAACCTGCCGGTCTTCGGCCGTCGTGTCCCCCTCGCAGCATCGACCTCCGGTCGCCTGATCCTGGGTCCCGGAGACTCGGCGGCCCGGCCGCTCCCGGGGGATGGGCCCTGGCGGGCGGTCCTGGTCCCGGTGACGGTGCCCCTGGACGTGCCCCCGGGCTCGACGATGGCCGCGGAGATCCGTGATACGGAAGGCCAGACGCTCGCCTCGGGGCGGCAGCTCGTGTTCGACGGGCAGGGACCCGGCGTGATCCAGGTCCTCCTCTCGGAGGAGTCCTGTGCAACGGCGTGCACGCCGCCCCTCATGGTCGAGATCACGCTGCGAGCCCGTTCCGGCCGGGCCGTCGTGCCCGTTGCTGGGGATGGCGGGCCGGCGCTCTCGGTCGTGGAGGCGACGGACGACGGACTCCGCCTCGAGGTCACGGCCAACGTCGCCGGCTACCGGCGCCTCCACGCGATGCCACGGATCCGATGGGCCGACACGGCCACGGTGGCGACGGACGCCCGCCAGCGTGTCGCGTCACTCACGTCCGGTCTGCCGGCCAACGTCGTGCTGCTCGACCGGGCCGGGCCGGTGGCTCAGGGGCAACCGGCAACGATCGAGGTGGTCACTGACTCGGGCGACGAGATCAGGGCGAAGGTCTCGGCCCTCGGGGACGGCTACGTGGTGGTGGCGGACCCGCTCCAGCACGGGTGGCGAGCCTCGGTCGACGGCCGGCCGGCCGCCCTCCGGGTCGCCGACCACGCGCTGGTGGCGGTCTTCGTGCCGGCGGGCGAGCACGAGGTGGTGTTTCGGTACGGCGGGACCGCTTGGCGGGCTGGCCTGGGGATCTCCGCCGCCTCGGCGGGGATTCTGGGCGGCGTGGGGCTGGCCTCGGCGCGACGGAGGCGGGCCTCCGGAAGTCGTTTGCCTCGGTCGCCGGAGCGGGGCTAGCGTGGGGACCCCACATGGCCGCGCCGACCGCGCCGATCCTGATCCACCTCGACAGCCCGGAATCGGGCGCGGTGCTGGGCAGGAGCCCATTGATCGTCTCGGGGTGGGCGCTCGACCCCGACGGGCCGCTGGTCGCGGTGA
>JBOGWD010000113.1:0-1471 GCA_050693275.1 Actinomycetota bacterium
TGGCGGCGCTCAATGCCCACGACCGGCAGACCCGGGGCCACTCCGAGCGGGTCCGCGTCCTGACCGACCTCCTGGCCGATGCCCTGCGGATGCCCAAGTCCGACCGGGACCGGCTCCGGTGGGCCGCCCTCCTCCACGACATCGGCAAGCTCGAGGTGTCCGCGGGCATCCTGAACAAGCCCGGAAAGCCCGAACCGCACGAGTGGGAGGCGCTGAAGCGCCACCCGGCGGCCGGCGCGCGGCTGGCCGGGCCGCTCTTCGGGTGGCTCGGGGATTGGGGAGCGGCCATCGAGCAGCACCACGAGCGCTACGACGGCGGCGGCTATCCCGGGGGACTGTCGGGGATCGGCATCTCGATGGGAGGCCGGATCCTGGCGATCACGGACTCCTTCGAGACGATGACGGCCTCCCGCTCCTACAAGAAGCCGATGAGCGTGTCGGCGGCGCGGCGCGAGCTCGCCGGCTGTGCCGGCACCCAGTTCGACCCCGACATCGTCCGCACCTTCATCGCGGTCTCCCTCGGCCGCCTCTGGTGGAAGGTCGGGCCGGTCTCGTGGGCCGCCCAGCTGCCGTTCATCTCCCTCCGGACGGCCGGGACCACCGTGGCCACCGCGGCCCGGGCGGCGGTGGGGATCGCCGCCCTAGGGGCGAGCGCGTTCGTATCGCCGCCGAGCCAGCAACCGCAGCGCACCGCCATCACCGCCGAGCCCGTGGCCGGTCCGGCGGCCGGAACCGTGGACCCCGGAACGTCACCGAGCTCGTCGACCGACGACGCGGGCAAGGGCACGCAAGGCGGAGACGACCCCGGAGGCGCCAGCGACGCCGGTGACGGCCCCCAGGGTGAGGACTCGGGTTCCGGCGAGGGGTCCGGGGGCTCGGGGGGCGGCGGCTCTAGCTCCGAACCCGGGGGCGGCGGGGGCGGAGACGACACCGTGGGCGACGTCGTCGACGACGTGGGCGGTGTCGTCGACGACACCGTAGACACGGTGGACGATGTCGTGGACGAGGTGGACGAGGTGGTGGACGACGTGGTCGACGTGGTGGACGACGTGGTCGACGACCTCGGTGACGTCGTGGGAGGGCTCAAGGGCAGCCTCGACGGCAACTGAACTCCCCGGGCGGTCGGGTTCGCCCAGAAGCCGAGGCTACAATGGGCCGATGGCCTCGGCCGATGCTCCCCACGACCAGGTCCAGCCGATCCGTGGCACCGCGGGACCGGTGATGATCATCGGCGGCGCGGAGGACAAGCGGCGCGACCGGACCATCCTTTCCAGGTTCGTCCAGCTGGCGGGAGGCTCGGACGCCCGCATCGTGGTCATCGCCACCGCCTCGACCTTCGGCGAGCGAGCCAACGTTCGGTATGCGGAGCTCTTCACCGAGCTCGGCGTGGGCGAGGTCAAGGGCATCTGCCCCCTCAGCCGCGAGGAGGCCAACCACACTGGGATGTCCGAGCCCCTGAGCCAGGCCACAG
>JBOGWD010000114.1:0-11485 GCA_050693275.1 Actinomycetota bacterium
CCAACCAACTCCCAGAGCAGGAGGGCACCTTTTCGATGAAGCCATCATCGCACACATCGGAGCGTCTGAGCGTCAGTTTCGATGACGATCGCGCGGTCGCGAACGCCGGTCTCGTGCTGACCGGAACGCTCGCCGAGCGCCTGGGCCTCGAAGAGCTGATCGACACCACGGTGGACCTTGGGGAGCGGGCCGGGGCCGCTGGGCCGGGGCGCAAGGTGCTCACGCTGGTGCACTCGATCGTGGCCGGCGGCGACTGCATCGACGACGCCGATGTGCTGCGGTCGGGCTCGACCGGCGGGGTCCTGCCCCACCGGGTCATGGCCCCCTCCACGCTCGGGACGTTCCTGCGCTCGTTCACCTTCGGGCACGTACGCCAGCTCGACAAGGTGGCCGAGGCGGCGCTCACCAGAGCCTGGGAGGCCGGCGCGGGGCCGGGGGACACACCCATGACGATCGACCTCGACTCCACGGTCTGCGAGGTCCACGGCTACCACAAGGGCGGGGCGGCCTACGGCTACACCCGCCGGCTCGGCTACCACCCCCTGCTCGCCACCCGAGCCGACACCGGCGAGGTCTTGCACTCCCGCCAGCGCAAGGGCTCGGCGAACACCGCCCGGGGGGCCGCGCCGTTCCTCGCCGAGACGGTGGCGCGGTGTCGCCGGGCCGGTGCCAAGGGGGCACTGCTCATCCGAGCCGACTCGGGGTTCTGGTCGAGGGGCTTCATCGAGCGGTGCAGGGCGCTCGGGGCTGCTTTCTCCATCACGGTTCGCCAGACGGCGCAGGTCAAAGGGGCCATCGCCTCCATCGCCGAGGACGCCTGGGAGGACATCGACTACCCCGAGGGAGGCCTGGCCCAGGTGGCGGAGACCACCTACGGGGGCGAGCGGCTGGTGGTGCGGCGGACCCGCCTGGTGGGACCCCAGGCGCAGCTGTTCCCGGACTGGCGCCACCACGCCTTCGCCACCGACCGGGAGGGCGGGGCGGTCGAGCTCGATGCCGACCACCGCCGCCATGCCGTGATGGAGCTCGCCATCCGAGACCTTAAGGAAGGCTCGGGGATGAACCACTGCCCCTCGGGCCGGTTCTTCGCCAACGCCGCCTGGCTCGCGATCGCCGTCTTGGCCCACAACCTGCTGCGGTGGGTGGGCCGGCTCGGGCTCGGAGTGCAGGGCTTGGTCGTAGCCAAGACGATCCGCCGCAGGCTGCTTGCGGTCCCCGGCAGGATCACCCGCTCGGCGCGCAAGCTGCTGCTGCACCTGCCGAGGGCGTGGCCGTGGCGAGCGCAGTTCGTCGCCGCGCTCGCAGCGCTGCGAACCATCCCGCTGCTTCACTGAACGGCGCTCCCGCGGACGAACCGGCGCTCCGATCCGCGCGTCAGCATGCCCGCGATCCGCTCGAAACCCCTGCCGGCCACCGCGAACCGACCGATGAAGGTGCTCGCAGCCACCTTCTCGCCAGGATCGGGGTTAGGTGGCCTCGTTTCCGCCTCCGATGGTCCCTCCGACCGCTTCGTCAGCCGAGGAACGGTGGATTCAGGCTGAGGTTTGGCGGCCCAGGTCGCTGTATGCATGCTCCCTGCGTGTCCACGTCCGCTCGTGGGCCTGCTTCTCGGATCCGAGAAGCTCCGAGAGTTGGTCGGCGGCCTCGACCACTGCCTGGAACGATTGACGGAACCGGTCGCTCGCCAGGTACTCGTAGAGCAAGGCAGTCTTCTCGTCATGGCCGGAAGCGGCCAGCCCCGCCCGGTCCGTTTCGATCACCATGCGGCGCACGACTTCAGCCAGATAGACGGCGTAGGCAGGGTGCGCGATCACGACGTCGTTCCGGACCAAGACCCACTTCTGCCCGCGCGGGAAAGCCTTGGTCACCAGAACCAGATACGGTGTCTTGCGGCTGCGGCCTGCTTTCCGAATCTGGGTGATGAAGTCGTTGCTCCAACGCAGCGTGTCCTTGCATTCGTACAAGATGAGCCCAGCCTCGCGTTGGCGTCCACCCGACTGATGCCGCACGGTGTGCAGGATGTCTCCGCCACGGCCACGCTTCTCGATCTTGTCGCCGGGGAAGCCCTGAACCAGTCGCTCGAAGATGTCTACCTCATGGAATTCTCCCCGCTCCTGGGCCGTGAGCCGCTCCACCCGCCGTTCCAGCTCCTCTTTCTGTCGCTGGAGAGCGTCGACGCTTTGTTCCAGTGCTCTCGATCGCTTCGCGAAGTCCCGACCGACCTGGGTCCGGATGGACTTCTCCATTCGGGTTCGCTCGGCCGCTTGCCGCTCCTTGAGCCGGCCCACCTCTCGCTGCTTCAGCTCAAGCTGCTTCTTCATCTCGTCCATCTGCAGCCTAGCTGCCTCACGCTCCTCCTTCTGTACGGCGCGCACTTTCTCCCTCGCCTTGACCTCGGCTTCTGTCCGAACGACGCGCCTCACTTCTCGCTCGAACTCCCCTTGCTTCCTAACAAGCCGTTCGGCGGCCGTCTTGTTGAGTAGCGTCTGACCACAGAATGGGCACTTCTCGGGCAGGGTCTTGCTTGTCATCGTCGTCACCCTCCGCAATGTTGGCCGCGTAGCCGGATTCTCTCAGACATCCGGTGCCTCCGGAAACGAGTTGGTCATGTCCGCATCCTGACTCTCGCTGTCGTTGCAGCGGCGAAACAGCTCGGCCGCTTGGTGGCTGGCGGAAGAGGGATCGGGAGCCCTGGCGACGCTGACTTGCGCTGCGCGGCCGCCGGCGATCACGAAGCACTCCCCCGTTTGCAGTGTCCGGACCTCCTGAGGCGGGACGCGGAACACGTCCTGCATCCGGGCCGTCCCGAGGCCGGTAGGGCCGGTCGAGTCGGTCTGGAAGCCCACTTCCAGCTCTCGCCGGGTCCCGGCCCGGTTCGCGATCCGCTCCGGGTCGGCCGTCCGATGGAGGATCACGGCGTGAGCGGCGTCCAGGATGCGCGCCGCTTCAGCGTCCTCACCGAGACCCGCGACGCTCTGGCTGGCCGCCACGATCCCCGCCCCGTAGGAGCGGACCCGCTCGAACAGGTTGGCGGCGTCCGCGGCTCGGGCGAAGGTCGAGAACTCGTCGATGATCAAGAGCACTCTGTCGCTCGGCTCCTTCCGCCGGGAGACGAAGTGGGCAAAGTCCTCCAGGAGGAACCGTCCGAGGCTCTCCGCGTGATCTTTAAGCGCGAGGCCGTCGATGCGGAAGTAGGCGGCCCGGGCGTCCTCGAAGGCCCAGGAGCCGTCCCGCTTCCCCCCGAGCGCGCGGAAGAACGCTCGGTAGCGCCCGTAAGTCGTGGCGGCAGCCCGCGGTTCGAGGCCCTCGGCGTCGCCGGCTTCCGAGAATCCGCGGTAGGCGGCAAGCAGCCCGTCCTTGCCCAGGCGCGAGAGCAGGTCTGCGCTCTTCCGAGGAACGCCGGCGGGAGCCGTCACGGCCAGGTCGAGAAGGAGCTTCGCCTGAGAGCGGTAGTAGGGCTCGGTGAAGTCCTCGATCGCCAGGAGGCGGTTCAGGAGGGCGATCGGGTCGCCACCGGCTCGCCAGCCGTTGTACGGCTGTTGCGGGAACAGCCGGATACCCTCGGCCGGGACACCGGCCGACAGCATCAGCCCGGCGAACCGTTCCTGCGTCGCGGGGTCGCCCTTGGCATCGACGAAGAACACACGCCACCCGTACGCCTTCGCCGCCCCGTACGCGATCCGGAGCTCCGTCTCCGTCTTCCCGGACCCGGACTCCCCCACCAGGACGCAGTGACGACCGAGGGCGCCGGGCGGATACGTGAGCCACCTGCGCCCGAGACAGTCACGGCGGAGCCACCCGGAGAGATCACCGGATGCCGGAGCGCCGAGGACCAAGGCACCCCCGGTCGTATCGGGAGCCCTCCGAGCCCGAGCCGCCGCCACTCGGGCCAGGTTGCGACTTGTCCGTTCCCGGACCTTCTCGGCCTTCGGATGCCACTCGGGCCGAGCTCTTGCCAGAAGGTCCAGCACCACCGCGCCCACGAAGCCCCCGAGGGGCCATCCCAGCCACGCCGGCTCGATCCATGCCTGCCACCTTCGTTGAGCGGTCTTTGCGAGAGCGTGGAGGCCCTTCGAGTCGAACGCTCGCCATAGATCACGGACCGGCTCGGCCAGCTCCCCCCAGCCGACCGTGAGCACGACGACGATACCGAAGGCAACGGCACCGAACGCCACGCCCGCGATGGGTCGGCGAGACCACCGGAAGGCGAGTCCAACGCCGAGCACCGCGAGCCCCACGAAGACACTGAAAGGCACGAGCACGAGCGCCAGGACGCCGAGAAGCGCGACCGTGCCCACGTAGTCCTGCTCCGGTGTGAGACGCATCTCGTGGGGCGGTCGGCTGGCCCAGGACCGGACCTCGTTCCGGTCATCGGGACGTCTGGGAGGCCGGTCCCTGCTGTCGGTCCACTCGTCGAGCGGCCTCCACAGCCAGGAGCGGTTGTCGGGCGCGCGATCGTGGTTCACGGCACGTCCTCCAGCCGGTAGACGCGGACGCGCGCGCGGGCTGGCTCGGGAAACTCCGCGAGGCATCGCTCGATGGCGGGAGCGGACGGAGCCCGGCAGAAGTACCAGACCGCCGGGTAGGCGCGGAGGAGCCGGTCGAGGATCTCCGGGTAACGGCTACTGGCCTTCTCGGTGAGCTCGACCTCCACCGCGACCCTGCCGCCGTCCGGGAGCTCCACGACTCCGTCGGGAACCTGCCGGCGGTGCTCCTCGCTCGGCGCCTCGAAGCGGAGCTGTCGCTCGCTCGTCCAGCCCCGCGCGGGATCGCGCCGCTGGATGTACAGACGGACCTGGCCAACCCAGAAGACGTGCTCCAACGCGCCGGGGGAGGGCGTCCAGCCCTTCCACGGCAGCCCAACGGCCCCGAGGCCCCTGCCCGTGAGCCAGGCCCAGCCGGGATCGTGAGCGAGGATCCGCTCGTACGCCGCGAGCCCGAGGCGTTCCCATCGGCGGAGCACCGCCCTGGTGGCCCCTTCCGAGAGCGGCCGTCCCTCGGCTCGGAGCAGGCGCGCCAGCTGGTCCGCGCGGGGCGGCGTACTGCTCCCCCACCCAGCGCAGCGCCGCGAGGTCCCTCGCGCCGATCCGCGTCGTCCCCTTGTCTCGCCGGGGACGCGGACGGGCCGTTTCGGGGACCTTCTCTTGAACTCCTCTCCCCACCATCCACGCCCCCTCCATCTCTCTCTTTCCTCCCGGTTCCTGACCACCGCCACGAATACACGGTGAGGGGGGGTGGTCAGGAACGGCCGGGCCCTTCCGGCCGAGGGAGGAAAGAGCCTCCCGACCATCACCGTTCAGGGGGCGTCGCGGCCCGAGTGCCTGACGCCTCGCGTCAGCCGCTCGTTGGCCGAACGGTCAGGGAATCTCGCCATCCCCCGCCGCGCGACTCGACCTTAGCAGGAGGGTCTGACATCGCACCGGCGGCCGTGTCGGACCCCGGGAGTACAGTCACCTCGACGAGGGCAAAGGGGGGAGCGATGAGCCGAGGATGCGTCACCCGGAAGCGCGACCTGTGGTACGCGGTCGTCTCTGTGGCCGACCCGAAGACGGGACGCCGTCGCCGTGACTGGGGTCGGGGGTTCCGAACCCGCAAGGAGGCCCAGGCTCGGCTGACCCAGGTGCTCGCTCGCCTCGATGCTGGGGCCTACGTCGGCCCGACGCGCCAGACGGTCGCCGAATATCTGCGGGAGACCTGGCTTCCGGCCAAAAGGACGGACCTTAAGGCGGGCACCCTGGCCATGTACGAGACGTGCATCGAGGCTTACCTCCTGCCGGCGATCGGGAGCCTCCGGCTCCCCGAGCTCTCCCCCAGCCACCTGAATGGCCTGTACGGGGATCTCCTCCAGCGGGGCGGCAGGACGGGGCGCGGGCTCGCCGACAAGACCGTGCGGAACGTCCACACGATCGTCCACCGGGCGCTCACCGATGCCGTCCGATGGGGCCTCCTGGCTCGGAACGTCGCCGACGCGGCCGACCCACCCAGGAAGCGTGGCCGCGAGATGTGGACCTGGACCCGGGAGCAGCTCCGGACCTTCCTCGAACACGCCCGAGACGATCGCCTGTTTCCGGCCTTCCTCCTGGCAGCCACCACGGGGATGCGGAGAGGCGAGGTGCTAGGGCTCCGGTGGGGAGACGTCGACCTCGAGGCGGGACGTCTCGCCGTCCGCCGGTCACTCGTCGTCGTGAAGAGTCGCCTTGAGTTCTCGGGCACGAAGTCGGGCCGTGGTCGCCAGGTCGCCCTCGACCCCACGACGAGGGCTGAGCTACGTCTGCATCGGAAGCATCAGGCCGAGGAGCGGCTCGCTTGGGGTCCCGCGTACCGGGACGACGACCTCGTGATCTGTCGCGAGGACGGAACCCCGCTCAATCCTGACCGCCTGGTAGACGCATTCGAGCGCCAGACGAAGGCGGCGGGACTTCCAAGGACCCGGTTCCACGACCTCCGGCACACGCACGCGACGCTCGCGCTCGCCGCGGGGGTTCACCCGAAGGTCGTCTCCGAGCGCCTCGGCCACGCCAACATCGCCATCACGATGGACACGTACTCACACGCGATCCCGACCCTGGACGAGGAGGCCGCCCGCACGGTTGCGTCCCTCGTGTTCGGGGAAGAGGGCGCCTGATGATGGAGCGGATCATGGTCGAGAAGTACCCCCTCTGCGGCGCGAAGCTCCGGGCGGTCGAAGTGCGCGCTGTGCGGCTGGTCATCAACTCGATGGCGTTCGAGCCGAAGACCGGACACCTCGACTTCACCGGCAAGCCAAAGGAGTACGAAGTCATTGACTGCGATATCGAGAGTCGGGACATCTACTGCGAGAATCGCCATGAGGAGGACGAAATCCGAAAAGGCCTTGAGTCTGGCCTTGTTCCTTGATGGGGACGAGAGGTAGCGTGCAGTTTCGTGGCTTGCGACGGTATGAGACCCGACGAGATCGGCCGACGGGTCGGCCGATCGGGGAAGACCGTTCGCGCTTGGCTGCGGAGACAATGGCCAGGGGATGCCCCAGGACAAGGCAGCGAGTGGAACTTGACCCACGCTCAGGTTCAGGAGGCTATGGCGCACTTCGGTGGTGCGGAGTTGAGCCGGAACCCCACCACTACACGCAGAGCTGTAACCAAGGCTCCCAACGATCGCATGGTGCAGTCTCGCGGCCCGCGGATAGACTCAGATGAAGCCTACGTGATCGGTCTGGTTGGCGAGCTCCTCGACGAGGAGCCGCGCGTAGGGCATCGGTTCGACTGGCTTCGGGGCGATGCGGGAACTACGCTCCCTGTGGACGCATGCTTCCCGGAGCATCGGCTCGTCCTTGAATACCGGGAGCGCCAGCATCTTGCTGATCGGACGGACACGTTCAAGCTTTGGGACCAGAAACCGACCGCCTCGGGAATCCCCCGCCGTCAGCAGCGCGCCCGCCACGACAGGCTGCGCGAGCAGGAGATTCCGATTCACGGGCTTCGGCTGCTGCTCGTCGACGCCGATGACCTCGTGCACGACTCACGGGGCAGATTGCGCCGAGTCGTCGAAGAGGATCGGGTGATACTGCGCGCCAAGCTCGCGGTGGTAGTGCCAGGCTTCCCGTCGCGGTGACGCTTTTAGTTGGTGCATGTGTACTCAGAGGAGCCACGTCTGATGGGAACCCGGTATGGTCGAGCGCGCAGTTCTGGAAGACCTGCCTCCCCTCAGCATTCCGCCGCCACGGTTTCGTCGGCGACCTTCACAACCACGGGGCCCTCAGCCGAAATAGCCGCGCCAAGTGCAAGGGCCTCGCCTTGTCTGAGGGAGGGCAGAATTCTCCGGATGCCGGAGCCCGCTATCTGTTCCAGGTAATCGAGTCCCGTCTGATCCACGCTCTTGAAGGCGATCAGCGTTTCGCACTGGGACAAGGCGCTCTTCGCCACAACGGCCGTCCGCTGGGACACGAGCGTCATGGAGATTCCGTACTTGCGAAGCTGCATAACGAGAACCCCGAGCGCGTATGCGCTATCTCGCCCCGGTGACTGGAATGCCAACCCAGCGGGTTCTGGAATGAACTGATGGGCTTCGTCCATCATGATGGATCGAGGCGTGGGGGTCCCGGCGACGTACTCTCCGGCCGCCTGCCTGGCGACATCCTGAACGAACTCGTATGCGAAGTCGGGACCGATTCCTTCCGCCGGGAGTTCGTGGACATAGCATCCAGGATTCCACGCCTCGTCAAGAGGCAGCTCAGGGATTCCGCGCTTCGATCGGTACTCCCCGGTCTGGTCGAGGATCACCACCCGGCGTTCTTGGCTCAGCCGACGGCCGATTCGCACCGCGAGAGAGGTCTTACCCATATTGGTCATGCCGAGGATGGCCACGTGTCCTGAACAAGCCGCTTCCAGATCAAGGAACACCGGGACATTGCTACCAAGGACGTGGCCCAGAAGTAGCCAGCCCTGCGGTATCGGCAGATCGTCCACGGGGAGCTCGGGGGCGGTAACAACGGAGGCGCCGGGCTCCGGCGTCCATCGGTGCAATCGGAGGCGGGCAGATGCGCGCTCGAAGATTCCCACCTGAACGGCCGTGGCCTGCGTGGTTAGCTCACTGCCCCCTTTCACTCGGGACTCCCGAATCTCCGACGAGGAGGGTTGGTACAGAATAGGGTCGTCGTTGCCCCGCTCCACAGCCACAGCCGCGCTCACTTCCAGCGGTCTGGTAGCCACAAAGACAAGTTCTCTGTCGTTCGAGCCGACATCGACGGCTCCGATGACGCGGGGAGGGTCGGCTGTTGTTGGAGTTGCTGCAATCCTAAGAGTCCCCGCCTGGAGCAAACCCTCGGCTTGGTCCCGGCTTCGGACCAGAACCTCTCCCCATGAATCACTCTGGCGCCGTATCCTCTTCAGGACAATGCCCTCGACGGCGTCGGTGCCCTGCCCCGTGACGACGACGTTCGAGCCAGGCATCGGCAGTTCCGGCGCCCTCACGAGAAGGCGGGAGGGACCAACGAGGCCCTCGGCCGCTGCGGGTTCGGCCCTGTCGGAAAGAGTCGTCCACACCGCCCGCCAATTGATCCAGCCGAGCGTCACAAGAAGAACCCAAGCGACGCCGAGAATCCAGAAGTCTCCGTCTCTTACCCGGAAGCTTTCCAGAAGCGCCAGCCAGAAGACTGCTGAGTAGATGGCCCTCGCCCGCGCGACCGCCGACACGAGTCGTGCCGCCCTGGCCAGCCTCACGAACCGACCCGATTGACGCCCTGCCCCGAAACCTAGGGCGATGCTGGCCAGGACCGCGGCCGCTCCGAGGAAGATGGCCAGGGTGATCCAGCCAGGGCGGGCCACATCCTTGGGCGCCAGCAGGACGAGCACGAGCCCAATCAGCGAGTTGGCGAGGACATCGTAGGGCCGGGCGTAGTGCAGTTCCTGGAGCAGCGGTGTGATCAGGACGGCGAGAAGACCCGAAGCGAACCACATTTCCCCTGAATAGGGGGCACCCTCGACAATCCAGGTCGCCGTCCCGAGGATGACGAACTGAATACCCAGAACGACAAGACGCCACCGCGCCGTCATTTGTCTGCTCCTCTGCGTGCTCCTCGTGAAGAGAGTAACAGCGGCCTGCGACGCAGAGAATTCCGTCGAGGCCCATTCCCATGATGGGCGGGCCGGTAGACGGATGGTAGACGCCGGGCTCTCACCCGGATCCACTCGAACACGCGATCGCTGAGAAGTTGCAGGGTAGATGGTGTCGGAGGGGGGATTTGAACCCCCACCCGGCGCTAGCCGGACTAGGCCCTCAACCTAGCGCGTCTACCAGATTCCGCCACTCCGACTCGGGACCAAGTATACGGTCCGGGTCCTAGACCACCAGCCGCTGCTTCACCGCCTCCATCTCGGAGCCGAGTTGTTCCCTCTGGCGGCCGCCACACACTGAAGCAGGCTGGGGTTCAGCTCGAGATCTTGACCCAGGTCGACGCGTTCCACAGGGGGCCGTCGACGGTGGGGTTGGCCGCCGGGCCGGTGACGCCCTCGTTCCACCCCATGGTCACTCTGGGCCGGAACAGGGGCAGGACGGCGGCCAGTGTCGCCAGCCGCCGCTGGGCCTGTCGGAGTGCCGCCTCCTCCCCTCCCCCGGCCGCGCGCACCAGGTCGGCCAGGGCCTGGTCAGACAGCCCCGTGACCGACAGGCCCGATCCCGGCAACTCCACCCACCGCCACAGCTCGGGCGCGGGGCCCGTGCGAGTCTCGAGCAGGGCCAGGTCGAATCGCCGATCGGGCAGGAACGTGCCCTGGAACACCTCTGCCTCCAGGGCCACCAGCTCGACGTCGATCCCTGCTCGCTCCAGCTCGGCCTGGACGTACCGGGCCAGGAGATCGGATAGCTCGGCCCGCCGGTAGATCAGGTCCAGCTCTCCTGGCGCCTCGGCTACGGGGAGCCGACCGGTCCCGTACGAGGCCCACGCCGGCTCCGCTCCCGCCTGCTCGGGAACGAGGATCCCGTCGGTAGGCTCGGCGTCGTCGCGGAGGACGACCTCGAGGAACCGGCGGCGGTCCACGGCGTGGGCGATCCGTCGCCGCAGGTCCGGGTCCTCGACGGTCTCCACGTTGATCACCAGCGAGACCACGTCGGGCCCCACCCCCCTGGAGACCGTCGCGCCGGCCATCTCCAGCCGTCGCCCCCACGACACCCCCGGCATCGACGCAACCACGTCGAGGACCCCGCGCTCCAACAGCTGGAGCGCCGTGGTCGGATCGGGCACGAAGGCCACCTCGAGCCGCTCCATCGACGGGACCGGACCCCAGAACGCGGGATCGGCGGCCATCGTCACCGAGCGCCCCCGGACCCATCCCACCAGGCGGAACGGCCCCGCTGTCACCGGCGGCCCATCGTTCCAGCGAGCGACGTCCCTCGGGTCCGACGCTGCGTGGGCCGGAAGCACGAACCGGCCGGCGGCGAACAGGTCCCGCCAGCCCGGCCACCGCTCCTCGAGGATCAGTCGCCCGGCCTTCGGAGAGTCCGCCACGACGTCGACCAGGCGATCGAAACCGGTCGGGTTCCAGGGGTCCACCGCCGGATCGGTCATGACCCGCCGGGTGAAGACCACGTCCTCAACGGTCACCGGAGTCCCGTCGCTCCAGATCGCCTCGTCGCGGATCCGGAATCGAACCTCGACCCGGCCGTCGGCCGCCGCCACCTCCGGTTCGGCGGCGAGCAGGAAGGGCTCGTACCGGAGGTCCGGCGTGATCAGGAAGAACGACGGGAGGAGCGGCCGGAGGAGGTCCCTGGCCGCCGGCGACGGATCGGTGACCGGGTTGAGGGTCGGCGGCTCCTCCGGGTAGCCGACCCGCACCGTTCCCGCCGGCGCCGGCCGTTCCCGCACCGGCGGACGTGGACGCTCGTCGCCGGGACACGCCGTGCCCAGGAGGACGAGCGCGGCGGAGACGACCGCCCGGAGGCTAGGCGGCGAACCGGAGGCCAGCGGCATCGTACCGGACCAGAGGGTCGACCACGAACCCTTCCACACGAG
>JBOGWD010000115.1:0-5721 GCA_050693275.1 Actinomycetota bacterium
CGGCCAGAAAGGCTCCGGCCAGGAAACGGACCACGGCCCGTCCGCGTCCGACCCCGGAGCCGGCCGCCCCACCGACGACCCAGCCCACCGAGCCGCCCCGGCCCGAGCCCAGCCCGTGGTCGTGGTCGGAGCCGGAGCCGCGCGAGCAGCCCGGCCCGTCCACGGGAGGTTGGCCCTACGGGGGCGGCAGCGAAGGGGACAAGAACCGCTCCTAGCGCGGGCTGCGATTCGCGGATCCCGGGGCGGGAGAGAGTGACGTCTCGCCTCAGGCGGACATCGCGCCGGCCGTGGGAGCCGGTGATGGTTCGCGATGCTCGCCGATGTCCCGGATCGCCGGGATCAAATACCGCACGGCGAAGAACAGCAGCACGATGACGATGATGAGGAGATCCCGTACTTGACGAAGGCGTACCCGGTTCGGCCCTCTCCCTCCGGCTCAGGCACGTGCTCTGGCATGCGAGCGCTCCTTTTCGACAGAGTCCTTGCCCCGCTCGCGCTCCGCACAAACCGATGCGTCAGCGAGCCGCCAGCCGGGTCACCAGATCCCTCTCCTCGGGTCCGAACCACGGCGGCTCGCCGGCCGCGGCGTCCTCGCTCATGTGCTCCGGGCTGGCCGTCGCGGGGATGGCCACGTGGCAGCGGCCATCGGAGAGGATCCACTTCAGGAGTGCCTGGGCCCAGGTCCGCACCCCGAACGGCTCGAGCGCACGAAGCGCCTCGGAGTCGTGCGGCATCCGCATGAGACCGCCTTGGGCGAGCGGCCGCATCACCACGACGCCCAGCCCGAGATCGGCAGCCAACGGGAGGATCTCCCGCTCGACCTCCCGTTCCCACGGGTTATACGGCACCTGGACCGCGGCGATCCGGCCGGTTCGCATGACTCCGGCGAGCTCGTCGAAGGCCGAGGGACTGTAGTGGGTCGCCCCGACCGCCGACACGCGACCCTCCTCGCGGAGGCCTTCCAGCATCGGGAGCTGGCTCCGCCAGGCCACCAGGTTGTGCACCTGGTAGAGGTCGATCCGACCGCCGAACCACCGGAGCGCCCGCTCCGTCTGCGCCCGGCCCTCCCCCGCGTCGGGGGTCCACACCTTGGTGGCCACCAGGGCGGCGTCCCGCCGCCCCTCCAGCGCCGCGCCCAGGACCCGCTCGGCCTCGCCATACATCGGAGAGGAGTCGAACAGCCTGGCCCCGGCCCCCAGGGCCGCGTCCACCACCAGGTGGCGCGAGGGCTCCTCGGCGCCCCGGACGTCGAACGTGCTCCAGGTCCCCATGCCCACCGCGGGAACACGGAGCCCCGAGACGCCGAGATCCCGTTCCTCCATCGGGGAGAACCCTATCCCGGTGACCGGCGAACGAAGGGTAGGGTCCGAGAGGAGGTGGCGATGCGACGATCGATAGCAGCGGTTGCGGTCTCTACGGTTGCGGCGGCGACGCTGGTGGCCTCGGCGGCTCCCGCCGCGGGCGGGGCGACACCCGCCGCCCGGGTGAAGGCCCGGGACAACGCCTTCAAGCCGAGGACCATCACCGTGGAGCGTGGGACCCGGGTGCGCTGGGTGAACCGCGGCAGCAACCCCCACACCACGACGTCCACGAAGGGACAGTGGGACAAGGACATCCCGGTCGGCGGGTCCGCCGGCAAGGTGTTCCGGAAGAGAGGCACCTTCAGGTACATCTGCACGATCCACGTCGATCAGGGGATGCGGGGCAAGGTCGTCGTGGTCTGAGTGGCCGAGATCGAGGTCACTTCGCTCGAGCCCGGCTCGTTCGCCGTCCGGGTGACCGAGGGCGGCACCGGGACCGACCACCGGGTCACGGTGCCACCCTCGCTGCTCGAGGAGCTCGGCATCCTCGAGGCCGACCCCCAGACCGTGGTCCGCGAGTCGTTCGCCTTCCTCCTGGAGCGGGAGCCGGCCACCTCGATCCTCCGCGAGTTCTCCCTGGACGTGATCGGGAGCTACTTCCCCGAGTACCGGGAGGAGCTCCCCCGGCGGCTCCGGCCCTGAGCGGCGGGAATTTTTCCGCCCCCGCCAGGGTAGATACGTCTGAGATGGCCGCCATGCCCGAACGCACCCGGGCCGGCACCGAGCCGGTCACGACTGACGACGTCCGCCTCTATCTGGAGGCGGCGGCGCAGGAACCTCTCCTCACCAAGGAGGAGGAGGTTCAGCTCGCCATGGCCATCGAACGGGGGAAGGAGGCCGAGGAGCGCCTCCGGGCGGGGCGGCTCCGGTCCCCTCGGAGCATCCGCCG
Source organism: Actinomycetota bacterium (assembly GCA_050693275.1). Taxonomy (GTDB): domain Bacteria; phylum Actinomycetota; class UBA4738; order UBA4738; family CALAEC01; genus CALAEC01. The sequence continues at coordinate 2,251 of JBOGWD010000115.1, forward strand.
GGCCGAGGAGGAGGTTCGGGAGGCCGGAAGGGCCCGACAGCGGTTCATCCTGGCCAACCTCCGCCTGGTCGTGTCGGTGGCCCGGAAGTATCAGGGTCAGGGCCTCCCGCTGCTCGACCTGATCCAGGACGGCAACCTCGGGCTGATGCGGGCGGTCGAGCTGTTCGACTGGCGCCGGGGGTTCAAGTTCTCGACCTACGCCACGTGGTGGATACGCCAGGCCATCACCCGGGCCATCGCCGACCGGAGCCGTACGATCCGGCTGCCGGTCCACGTCGGCGAACGGATCCGCAAGGTGAAGGCGACGGCATGGCACATGGCCCAGCGCTCCGGCCACGAGCCGACCTCCGAGGAGATCGCCCGCGCCGCCGGCGTGACCCCGGAGCAGGTCGAGGAGCTGCTCGAGCTGGAGCGGCGTCAGCCAGTCTCCCTCCAGTCGCCGGTCGGCGAGGACACCGAGCTGGGCGAGCTCATCGAGGAGGCCGAGTCCCAAGCCGGCTACGAGGAGGTCGAGGAGAGCATCCTCCGCCAGGAGATCGGCCAGACCATGGACTCGCTCCTGTCCGAACAGGAGCGACGGGTGCTGGCTCTTCGGTACGGCCTGGGGAACGGACACCCCCAGTCCCTCCGAGAGACCGGTCGCGTCATGGAGCTCTCCGCCGAGCGGGTGCGCCAGATCGAGCGGGACGCCTTCGCCAAGCTCCGGGACTCCGAGGTCATCGCGGCCGCGGCCGCGTTCTGACGCTCAGGATCCGTCCACGCCCCGGAGAGCGCCGCCGGGAACCGCCGCGACCGTGAACGAGGCTCCCCCGGGGTCGGCCACGATCGACATCCTCCCCACCGGGATGTCCATCGGCGGGAGCAGGATCGTCCCGCCGAGCTCCCCGGCGCGCGCGGCGCTCCGGTCCGCGTCCGACACCCGGAAGGAGACGGTCCACCGGGGCCGGGCTTCCTCTCCGGGAGCCGGCGCGTGCCCTCCACCGATCAGCAGGCGGCCCATGGAGAAGCTGGTCCGGGGGATGGGCCCGGGGACGGCCTCGGCGTCCCATCCGAACAGCCGGCCGTAGAAGGCCCTCGCAGCCTCCAGGTCGACGGTCACCAGCTCGTTCCAGCTCCACGTCCCGATCTCGTTGACGACCTGGGCGCCGACGTGCTCCAGCGGCTGCCACAGCGCGACCTCGGCCCCGGAGGGGTCGCGGATCGAGGAGACCTTGCCGGTGCCCTCGATCTCGCCGGGCTCCACCAGGACCCCGGCGCCCAACTCCCGGGCTCGGGTCGTGGCGACCTCGGCGTCCTCGACGCAGATGTTCGAGCTCCAGCCGGTCCCCTCCTCCGGGGTGTGCTGGTGGAAGCCGGTGACGATCTGCCCCCCGAGACGGCACAGGGTGTACCCCTCGAGATCCTCCATGTCCCAGCCGAACAGGGCGGCGTAGAAGGCCCTCGCTTCGGGGACGTCCGTGGTCCCCAGATCGATCCAGCAGAACGTCCCCTCTGGGTACCGGCTCACTTCTCCCATGGGGCCTCCTTCCTCGTCCCGCCGAGCGTACCCGAGCGGTTCATCCGCTCCGCGTTCGCCACCACTCCACCGCGACCATCAGCAGGTTCGGGATCAGGGCGCCGGCGGCCACCAGGGCCCACTCTCGCGCGGCCAGCGGGGCCGTGTCGAAGACCGGCCGGGCCGCCGGCAGCAGCACCACCGCCGCCTGCAGGGCCAGACCTCCGGCGACGGCCAGGAGGAGCCACCGGTTGGCCCGTCGCGTCGGCAGCCTGGCCACGAACGCGTAGAGGAGATGAGCCGCCACGAGCACCGTGAACATCAGGGCCCGGGCATGGGCCCACGGCTCTTCCCACACGAATCGGGCCACGGCCAGCGAGGCGATGGCCGAGGCCCCCATCAGCAGACCGCGGACGGACAGGAGGGCCAGGCGGGACGCCGTGAGGAGGCGCTCGCTTCGGGGCCGGGGGGGTCTCCGCATCAGGCCGGGATCGACCGGGTCGACGCCCAGGGCCAGCGCGGGCAGGCCGTCGGTCAGCAGGTTCACCCACAGGAGCTGGAGCGGCAGCAGCGGGACGCCCAGATCCGGGAACAGCAGGAGGCTGACCACCACCACCGTGATCTCGGAGAGGTTGCCGCCGACGAGATAGTCCACGACCTTGCGGATGTTGTCGTAGATCCCCCGTCCCTCTCGGACCGCGGTGACGATCGTGGCCAGGTTGTCGTCGGTGACGACGAGGTCCGCCGCCTCACGAGCGACGTCGCTCCCGGTCCGACCCATGGCCACACCGATCTCGGCGCGACGAAGGGCCGGCGCGTCGTTGACGCCATCCCCGGTGACGGCCACCACGTGGCCACTCGACCGCGCCGCCTCCACCAGCTCGAGCTTCTGGTCCGGGTCCACCCGCGCGTACACGGGCACGCTCACCGGCTCCTCGGGGATCCCCTTCTCCCGCAGCTCCCGGCCGGTGAGGACGCCGTCCGTGGTCCCGGCCAGCCCGACGTCACGGGCCACGGCCGACGCCGTCCCGGCATGGTCGCCCGTCACCATGACGAGCCTGATGCCCGCCGATCGCGCCTCGGCCACCGCGGCCCGGGCCTCACTCCGGACCGGGTCCCGCAGCGCGAGGACGCCGAGCAGGAGGAGCCCGTCTTCTGCGGCCTCGAGATCGTCGGGCCGGCGCTCGAGCACCCGTCCGGCCAGCGCGAGCATCCGCATCCCCGTTCCCGCCAGCGACTCCTGCATCTCCTCGAGCTTCGCTCGGTCGTCCGCCGAGAGACCCACCTCCTCCCCGGACGGGCCGAGGCGGTCGGCACACCCCGGGAGGACGGCCTCCGGCGCCCCCTTCACCAGCAGCAGGAACCCCTCCGGGGCTCGGTGGAGCGTGGTCATCCTCCGACGCGCCGCCTCGAACGGGACCGAGGCGACCCGGGGGAAATCCCGGCGGAGATCGTCTCCGTCCTCACCGCCGAACGCCTCCAGCAGGGCCACGTCGATGGGGTCGCCGGCCCCGGGAGCGGCGTCGTTGCACAGGACGGCGGCCCGGGCGATCCGAGCGCGTACCTGTTCGTGCAGATCGGGGAGGGCAACGGGACCTATCCCGGGAACGAGGACTGACTCCACCCCGAGCCGGTTCTGGGTGAGGGTGCCGGTCTTGTCGGTCAGGATGACCGTGGTCGAGCCGAGCGTCTCGACGGCGGAGAGTCTCCGCACGATGGCCCGGTGAGCGGCCATCCGGCGCACCCCCAGGGCCAGCGCCACGGTCACCACCGTGGCCAATCCCTCCGGGACCGCCGCCACCGCCAGGGCCACGGACGCCAGGAAGGCCTGCTCCAGGCTCTCGACCCCCGTCCCGGTCCGAAGGACGATGAGGCCGAACACGAGCGCCGCCACCACCGTGGCGATCACCCCGAGCCGGGCGGTCAGCGCCCCGAGCTCGACCTGGAGCGGCGTCCGCGGCTGCGGACCCCGCAGG
>JBOGWD010000116.1:0-9904 GCA_050693275.1 Actinomycetota bacterium
TGCCCGGCCCGAAGGAGCTCGCTCATCGGGCGATGGTAGCACCGGCCCGACATCCGCCGGCCAGCCGCCCTGCTACGATGCCCGGGACGTGCCCGCCGACGCCTTCGCCGAGCGGTACGCAGCCCGCTCGGCAGGCATGACCGCCTCCGAGGTTCGAGCCCTCTTCGCCGTGGCCGCTCGGCCCGAGGTCATCTCGCTGGCCGGCGGGATGCCGTTCGTCCAGGCGCTCCCCTCCGACGAAGTGCTCCGCGTGGTCGGCGAGGTGCTCACCGAGCGCTCGGCGGTGGCCCTCCAGTACGGGGCCGGCTCCGGCCAGGAGGGCCTGAAGGTGCGTCTGGCCGGGCTGATGGCCGAGGCGGGCACGGCCGCGGATCCCGCGGACATCCTGATCACTGCTGGGGCCCAGCAGGCCCTCGACCTGGTGGGCAAGCTGTTCATCGATCCGGGCGACCTGATCGCGGTGGAGGCCCCCTCGTACGTCGGCGCCCTGTCGGCCTTCTCCGTCTACGAGCCCCGCCACCTCCAGATCCCTCTCGACGACGACGGCCTCTCTGTGGACGCGCTGGAGGACGCCCTTCGGACAGGATCCCGTCCGAAGTTCCTCTACGTGTGTCCGAACTTCCACAACCCGGCGGGGGTGACGCTCTCGCTCGACCGGCGGCGGCGCCTGGTCGACGTGTGCCGCTCCCACGGGATCCCGATCGTGGAGGACGACCCGTACGGCATGCTGCGGTTCCAGGGAGCGGCCATCCCCTCGCTTCGGTCGATTGATCCGGAGAACGTGATCTACCTCGGGACGCTCTCCAAGGTGTTCTGCCCGGGCATCCGCGTCGGGTGGACGGTGGCCCCGCCCGCCGCCACCGCCAAGCTGGTCCTCCTGAAGGAGGCGGCCGATCTCTGCTCGTCCAACCTGAACATGCTGGTGGCCGAGACGTGGCTGGCGGACCGGGAGCGGTGGACCGGCACGCTGACCGCCCTCGTCGACGTGTACCGGGGTCGCCGAGACGCCTGCCTGGCCGCCCTGGAGCGCCACTTCCCCCCCGCCGCCTCGTGGACCCACCCGGAGGGAGGATTCTACGTGTGGGTCACGGTACCCGGGGCCGACACCAAGGCGCTCCTCCCCGAGGCGGTCTCGCGTGGGGTGGCCTACGTTCCCGGGACCGCGTTCTACGCCGACCGGTCCGGCCGGGACCGGCTCCGTCTGGCCTTCTGCTACCCGCCCGAGGATGCCATCGAGGAGGGGGTCCGTCGCCTCGGCGAGCTTCTGACGGAGATCCCGGCCGCATCCACGGCGGGATCCCGGGCGACCTGACCGCCCCGATCAGGGGCCGTCGATGATCCGCGAGGCGATCCGGGTCAGGTCTGCCTTCGAGCCGAACTCGATCACGACCTTCCCCTTCCGCCGGCTGCGCTGCACGTGCACCCTCGTGCCCAGGGCGTCCGCCAGCGCCTCCTCCATCTGGAGGAGCTTGGCGTCGAGCGGCCTGGCCTCCTTCGCCGGCCGGGCCGCCGGGTGCGTGGCGTACGACCGGACCAGGTTCTCCGTCTGACGGACGGACAGCCCCTCCGCGGCGATCCGGAGGGCCAACGAGGTCTGGGCCTCGGCCTCGTCCAGGCCGAGCAGGGCCCGGGCGTGGCCGGCCGTCAGGCCTCCCTCGGCCAGGAGCCGCTGCACGTCGCCGGGCAGCTGGAGGAGGCGGATCGTGTTGGCCACGTGGGACCTGGAGTGGCCCAGTCGTTCGGCCAGAGCTTCCTGGGAGACGCCCAGGTCCTCCTGGAGCTCCTGGAACGCCGAGGCCTGCTCCAGCGCGGAGAGGTCCTGGCGGTGGATGTTCTCGATGAGCGCCTCTCTGAGCGATTCGGTGTCGTCGGTCGTTCGGACGATAGCGGGCACGGTGGCCAGACCGGCCAACTTGGCCGCTCGGAGCCGGCGCTCCCCCACCACCAGCTCGTAGCCGCCGTTCAGCACCCGCACCACGATCGGCTGCAGCACCCCGACCTCACGGATCGACCGGGCCATGGCCTCCAGGGGCTCGTCCTCGAAGGCCTGCCTCGGCTGGCGGGGGTTGGGGGCCACCGCGCCCACCGGCACCTCGATCAGGCCCGTCTCGTCCGCGGCCCCCGGGATCAGGGCCGACAGCCCCCGGCCGAGGCCTCCTCGCTGGCTGGTCACGACTCCTCGCCTCCTTCCTCGGGACCATCCTCCTCGTCGCCGGGCTCGCCGGTCACCACGATCACCGACCGGGGCTCCTCCGTGGGGAGCGGCTCCTCGACGGCCTCTCGCGCCAGGAACTCCTGGGCCAGGGCCCGGTAGGCCTTGGCTCCCTTCGAGCTGGAGTCGTACTCGGTGATCGGCTTGCCGAACCCGGGGGCCTCGGACAGCCGAACGGTGCGGGGTACGATGGTGTCATACACCCTGGGCCCGAAGTACCGACGCACCTCGGCCACGACCTGTTCGGAGAGCTTGGTCCGGCTGTCGTACATGGTGAGGACGATGCCCGTAAGCCTCAAGTTGGGGTTGAGGTTCTGCTGGATCAGCCTGACGTTGCGAAGCAGTTGGCCCAGCCCCTCCAGGGCGTAGTACTCGCACTGGATCGGCACGATGAGCTCGTCCGAGGCCGACAGCGCGTTCACGGTGAGCAGGCCGAGCGAGGGCGGGCAATCCAGCAGGATGAAGTCGTAGGTCTGGATCAGGGGCTCGATCGCCCTGGCCAGGCGGTTCTCCCTGGAGATCTGCCCCACCAGCTCGATCTCCGCGCCCGCCAGGTCGATCGTGGAAGGGATGGCCCACACACCGGGGACGGACGTCTCCATCACCGCCGAATCCGCCGGGGCGCCCTGGGAGATGACCTGGTAAGTGCCCACCCGGCGCCGTCCCGGGTCGATCCCCAGGCCGGTCGAGGCGTTCCCTTGAGGGTCCAGGTCGACGACCAGGATCTTCAGCCCCATCTCGGCCAGGGCGGCGGCCAGGTTGACGGCCGTGGTGCTCTTGCCCACGCCGCCCTTCTGGTTGACGACGGCGACCACCCGGGGACCGCGTGGTTGGACGGCTCGGTTCACGCCTCGTGGCGCCCGCTTCCTCCTGAACAAGGGTCAACCCCCTCGAGACATGATAACGAGCGGCGGCCCGGAAGCAACCTGCGGAATCAGATCCACGGAGGAGGGGGGCTCGGGTTCCCCAGCGGAACGCGCGGCGTCCTCCGGGCTGGTCAGGCCCGCTCCCGCGAAGTACACCAGCCTGCCGCCGGGCCTGAGCAGGGGCCACGCCGCGGCCCAGGCCCGCTCGAGCGGCGCGAAGGCCCGGGCCGTAACCACGTCCGCCGGCTCCGCCAGGTCCTCCACTCGCTGGATGAGAACCTGGGCGTTCTCCAGACCCAGACGCTCCACCACGAGCTCCAGGAAGGCGGCGGCCCGTCGCTTCGGCTCGACCAGGCGGAATCGCCGGTCGGGAAGGGCGCACGCGAGCACGATGCCCGGAAGCCCGGCACCGGAACCGAGATCGTACGCGCTCAGATCCCGGGGCCGGAAGGCCGGGACGGCCCGCAGGCAGTCCAGGACGTGCCGCTCGTACACGCGATCCCGGTCGGACTCCGCCACAAGGCCGAGGGAGACGGCTCGCCCCCCCAGCAAGCCCGCAAACGCCTGGAGACGCCCGGCGCCGGCCACATGCAGCTTCACCCCCACGTCAGCGGCATCAGCGATGACATGTTTCACGTGGATCACCCGGTGATTGTTTCACGTGAAATGGCTGCCCGGGGAGGTGCCCTACCGCTTCTTGCGGATGACCACCCGCCGGTCCGGGTCCTCGCCCTCGCTCTCGCTCTCCACCCCGCCCACCTCGCCGGCCGCGTCGTGGACGACCTTCCGCTCGTAGGACGTCATCGGCTCCATGCGCTCCGGCCGACCGGTCCTTCGAACTCGCGCCGCCGCCGACCGGGCCTTCTCGGCCAGTTGGGAACGACGGCGCTTCCGGTAGTCCTCCACGTCGACCATGACCCGACACCGACTCTGCGTCCTTCTCTGGACGGCCGACCGGACCACCTCCTGCAGCGCGTCGAGCGTCTGGCCGTGTCGGCCGATCAGCAAGCCCATCCCCTCGGCCTCCTGACCGGCCAGGATGTCCACATACATCACCCCGTCCACCACGTTGTAGTCGACCTCCGCGTCGAGCCCCATCCGATCCAGGAGGCCTTCCAGGAAGTCGGCGGCCATGTCGGCCTGCTCCTCGAGGGCAACCTCGTCCACGTCCTCGTCCCGGACCCGAACCCTGACGATGGCCTCCTGGGAGCCGAAGCCGAGCAGGCCCTTCTGGGGCTCCTGGACGATCTCGACCCGGGCCTCCTGCTCGCTGACCCCCAGCTCGTCGAGTGCGGCCTCGACGGCCTCCTCAACGCTTCCGGCGCTTCTTTCGACTTCTCGCATTGGTCCGTGCCCTCGAGCCGTCACCCTGCGGTGCCTTCTGGCTGCTGGCCTTGCCCGAGTGGGCCGGCTTCTCCGACTTTGGCTTGCTCGTCTTGCCCTTGCCGTCGCCGCCGCCCGCGGTCTCCTTCACCCTCGACCTCAACATGATGTGCTGCTGTCCGATCTGCCAGGCGTTGGTGGTGACCCAGTACACCAGCACCCCCGCCGAGATGCTGATCGAGATCACTCCCAGGAAGATCGGCATGATCCGAGCCAGCATCTGGGCCTGCCTGGCGCCGGGACCCGCGGACGCTCGCTGCATCTGCCGCTGCTGATACCAGGTGGTCGCCACCATCAGGACCACGAGGCCGAAGTACGGAATCGCCGGGATCGCTCCCGCCTCGGTGCCTGGTCCCGCGCACTGTCGGATGTTCTCCTCCGACGCCGCCTGGGTCGGAGAGCAGGCCAGCTCCATCCCGAGGAAGTCAGCGCTCCCCCGTACCGTAGCTTCGAAGAGCCCGCTGTCGTGTGGCAGGTGACCAGGACCTAGGCGCGATTCGCACAGGAACCCTCCGACAACCGAATCGTCGCGTGACGCCGCCTCCGCGCGGCACAGGAACAGCTCGGAGGGCGCTCGAGCGATCGGGACCCGACTCCTCTTGCTCTGCCACCTCTCGATCGGATAGCTCTCCACGTTGCCCTGGCCGTCCTCGCACACGACAGCGCTGGGGGGGGGACCGTTGACGGTCGCGGCCGTGTCCGGCCGGCAGACGACCGACTCCGGCCGGACGGTGCTCATCGGGATCTCCTCCATCGGCAGGCCGAACGCTCCCACCGTTGCCCGGAGCACGGTGAACAGTGCGAAGAAGACCGGAAGTTGAAGCAGGAGCGGCAGGCATCCCCCGAGGGGATTGACCTGGTGCTCCTTGTAGAGCTTCATCAGCTCCTCGTTCATCTTCTGGCGGTTGCCCTTGTGCTTCCGTTGCAGCTCCTTGACCTTGGGCTGGATCGCCTGCATGGCCTGCATCGACCGCGTCTGCTTGACGGTGAGGGGAATGAGGACCAGCCGGACGAGCACCGTGAGCAAGATGATGGCGATCCCGTAGGAGGGGATGGCGTCGTAGAACAGACCCAACACCGAGCCCAAAGCCTTGAGCACCCCACCGAAGAGGGCCTCGAAGACGTTCATCGAGCCACCGCGTATGACGCCGTCCTACTGTACGACGTCATCGCACAACGGTCCGATCGCCCCGCCACGAACCTCGGGGAGGGACCGGGTCGGGGCCTCCCGCCGACAGCGGGCTGCATCGCAGCACCCGCCAGGCCGCCAGGGCCGATCCCTTCGCGGCCCCGTGCATCCGGATGGCCTGTAGGGCGTAGGCGGAGCACGAGGGATGGAAGCGGCACCTGCCGGTCAGCATCTGTCCGATGGTGGCTCGATACGTGGCCACCAGCCCGAGCAGCACGGCCCGGACCGGCGCGCCGGCCACCCTCAATGCGCGAGACATCCCTGTCCTCATGACTCGATCAGCCCGGCCCGCCGAAGCAGCTCCTCGATCTCCGCGGTCAGCTCCGGGGCTCGAGCATCTCCCAACGGGCCCCGCGCGACCATCACCAGGTCGTATCCGTGTGCCACCCCGGGGGAGAGCGCCCGCCATGCCTCTCGGAGCAGGCGGCGGGCCCTGTTCCGGGCCACCGCGCCCCCCACGCGTCGCCCGGTGATCCACGCGGCACGCGAGGGGCCGTCCCCAGGCGCCACGTACAGTACCACCCGCCTCGATCCTCGGGGCGAGCCCCTCCGCAGCACGCGCTGGATCTCGCTCGAGCGGCGCAGCCTAGACGCTGAGCCGGCTCCGCCCCTTCGAACGCCTTCGGCCAAGGATGGCCCGACCGGCCCGGGTGCGCATCCGCGCCCGGAAGCCGTGGGTCCGCTTCCGGCTGCGGGTGCTCGGTTGATACGTTCGCTTCATCGCTCGAAATAAAGTAACAAAACCAGCGCCACATCACGTCGCCGCAGGTCAGCCACGATCTCGGAACGACCTCTCGATTTGGGGGCGCTCGAGGCGTGGGTGTATGATTCGTCCCGAACTTCCTCGCGGGGCCGCCTCTGGGCGGCCCCGATGCACTTCCCCACCGAATTGCACACCTGTGGACAACGGTTGTGGAAAAAGAGAAGACGGAGACCAGGGACCCCCAGGCCGATGCCATCTGGGCTCGCGCCGTCGACCGCCTCCGCCAGGAGGTGCCGGCGGGGACCTTCAACCTGTGGTTCGCCGAGGTCCGCGCGGAGGGCCTCGACGGCGGCACGCTGGAGCTCCTCGCTCCCAGCGAGTACGTCCGAGCGTGGCTGGCCCGCAACTATCTCGAGCTGATCACCCGGCTGGTCGGCCAGGCCAGCGGCGAGGCGCTCGAGGTGGCCTTGGCGGTGCAGGCAACCGCCCCACCGGAGATCGCCGGAGTTCCTGCCGAGGAGGTCCCACTCCCGTCGTCGGGGACGCCCAAGGCCCCCGGCCCGAGCTTCCCCATCCGGTACACCTTCGACAACTTCGTCCTGGGGGCGTCCAACCGATTCGCTCACGCCGCGGCCATGGCCGTGGCGGAGGCCCCTCCCTCCAGGGCCTACAACCCGCTGTTCATCTACGGGGGCGTGGGGCTGGGGAAGACCCACCTGCTCTACGCCATCGCCAACCACATGACGATGCTGAGCCCGGACCTCCGGGCCAAGTACGTCACCTCGGAGGCGTTCGTCACCGAGTTCATCAAGGCGGTCCGGGAGGGCCAGGGCTACCTGTTCCAGCGACGCTACCGTGACGTCGACGTGCTCCTGGTGGACGACATCCAGTTCCTGGTCCGGGCCGAGGAGACGCAGACCGAGTTCTTCCACACGTTCAACACGCTTCATGGGGCGGAGCGGCAGATCGTCATCGCGTCCGACCGGCCTCCCCAGGAGCTGTCGGGCCTGGCCGAGCGGCTTCGGAACCGGTTCCGTTGGGGACTGATCGTCGACATCCAGCCGCCGAACCTGGAGACGCGGATCGCCATCCTCCAGCAGAAGGCTCTCCGCGACGGGATCCGCATCCCCGACTCGGTCCTGCACTTCATCGCCGAGAAGTTCGACGCCAACATCCGGGAGCTCGAGGGGGCCCTGCTGCGCGTGGTGGCCTTCGCCTCGCTGTCTCGCCAGCCCGTCGACCTGGCCCTGGCCGAGCGCGCCCTGGAGGACCTCCTGCCCCAGGGCAACCAGGAAGTCCCCGCCGAGACCATCATGACCGAGACCGCCAAGTACTTCGGACTCCGCCGAGAGGACCTCGTGTCGAAGAGCCGGTCCCGCCCGCTCACCACGGCCCGGCACATCGCCATGTACCTCTTACGGGAGCTCACGGGACTGTCACTCATCAAGATCGGTGAGCTGTTCGACCGGGATCATTCCACCGCGATCCACGGCATCAAGCGCATCGAAACGCTGATGCCGAACCGAGACACCGTGTACCGACAGGTGCAGGAGCTGACCAAGCGGATCAACGAGCGCGCCCGGGGGACGCAGTGATGAAGGGTTGTGGATGGATGAGCGTCACCCGGCACGGGTCCACCGGCAGCGCGAAGCCCTCCACAGGTCGTCCCCAGTCCCGCCACATGTCGTACCCTCGCGTTACCCTGCGCCTTCGGGGGCTTATGCACATCCCCACACCCCCTACTACGGCCCCTGGTTGGAGGATCAGAACGATGAGACCGAGGAAGTGGGAGGTGGAACTGTGAAGTTCAGGTGCGACCGGGACCTCCTGTCGGAGGCCATGCAGACCGTGCAACGCGGCGTGTCCACCCGTCCGGGGATCCCGGCGCTCACCGGGGTGCTCATGACGGTGGGGGAGGGGGAGCTGGCGCTCACCACGACCGACCTTGAGGTCACCACCGAGATCCATATCCCCGTCGACGCGAAGGAGGAAGGGAGCGCGCTGGTCCCGGCACGTCTCCTGGCCGACATGGTGAAGGCCTTGCCGCCGGATGCGGTGGACTTCCAGACAGACGGCGCTCAGGCCACCGTGTCGTGCCGCTCGTTCGAGGGCACGTTGCGGTGCCTGGCCGCCGAGGACTTCCCGGCGGTTCGGGAGGTGGCCGGCGTGAAGGTCACCGTGGGCACCCAGGCGTTCGCGGAGAGCGTCGGCCAGGTGGCCAGGGCGGCCTCGAGGGACGAGGCCAGGCCCGTCCTGACCGGCGTGCTCCTCGAGGCCAACCGGGAGGGGCTGACCATGGCCGCGACGGACTCGTACCGGCTGGCGGTCCGCGAGCTCCGGGCCACCGGGGAGGGTGAGGCCCGGGCCCTGGTCCCGGAGCGGGCCATCTCCGAGGCGGGCCGGTCCGCCGGTGGGGACGAGAAGGGAGAGGTCGAGATCGTGATCGGCGACGCCCAGGCCGCCTTCAGGGTGGGCTCGCTGCGCATGACGTCCCGGCTGATCGAGGGGGAGTTCCCGAACTACCGCCAGCTCCTGCCCGAGCCCGGGGAGAATCGCCTGGCCGCGGGGCGGGTGGAGCTGCTCGAGGCGGTTCGGCGGGTCGGCCTCCTGGCCAGAGAGTCCTCGCCCGTGAGGCTGGAGCTCAACGTGCTGGGCGTCCGGCTCACCTCGCAGTCGCCCGACCTCGGGAACGCCGTGGAGGCGGTGGAGGCCACGTACGAGGGTCAGGAGCTCACGGTGGCGTTCAACCCGGGTTATCTGGGAGACGGGCTCTCCGCCGCCACGTCGGACAAGATCACGATCGAGCTCCGGGACGGGCTGAAGCCCGCGCTGGTGCGAGGTGAGGGCCAGGACGCCTTCACCTACCTGGTGATGCCGGTTCGCCTGCCGGCTCCCGTCGGGTAGGGCGCCGGCTCCCCCGGTGCGACTGCTGTGGGTGGAGGTTCGGGACTTCCGGAACCACCGGGAGACGGCACTGGACGTGCCCGAGGGTGTGGTCGCGGCGGTCGGGCCGAACGCGCAGGGGAAGACGAACCTCCTGGAAGCGGCCCACTACCTCCTCACGCTGCGGTCTGCGAGGGTGGCCTCCGACCAGCCGCTGGTCCGGGCCGGCGCGGACCGGGCCTACCTTCGCGGCGAGGTGTCCACGTCGTCGGGCCGGGTCCTGGTCGAGGTCGAGGTGCGGACCAGCGGCGCCAACCGGATCCAGGTCAACCGCAGCGGGGTTCGGCGGAAGCGCGATCTGCGCCGGCGCGTTCGATCGGTGATGTTCATCCCCGAGGACGTGGCCATCGTCCAGGGCGATCCGGACGACCGTCGCCGGTTCATGGACGAGGCCGCCTTCTCCCTGTGGCCGGCCGAGGAGGCGTCCCGAGCCGCGTACGACCGGGCCCTTCGCCAGCGGAACCGCCTGCTAAAGGAGCAGGACGGGACTGGACCTCCACCGGACCTCGAGGCTTGGGACGCGGAGCTGGCCCGGCACGGGGCGGCGCTGACCAGGGTCCGCGGAGACGCCGTGTCCCGGCTCGGGCCTCGGAGCGGTGAGGAATTCG
>JBOGWD010000117.1:0-4819 GCA_050693275.1 Actinomycetota bacterium
GTCGGAGGCCGGCCGAGATCTTCTACGCCGACCAGCCTGCTCTTCTCGTCATGAAAGGATGGGATGCCGATGAGTTCACCCCACAAAGTGTCCGGTCGTAACGTGGGCCGCACGCTCTAGGTCGCCGCCGTTGCGGAGGAACTCGCGGGCGAACGCGCGACGGAGGTCGTGGGCTGATACGCGGCCTTTCCGAACCCCGGCCTTCTCGGCACACGCTTTGACGATCTCGTCGATGCGCTTGCGGCTGATGGGCCTCCTGTTCCTCCCGGGGAACAGGAAGTCCTCGTCCCCGAGCCGAGCCGCAACCATGTAGCGCCTCAACCAGCGGAGCGCCTGGAATCCGAACGGCACCACCCGCTCGCGCCGCCCCTTCTCGATGACCCGGATGCGGCGGTCGCGGAGGTCGACATCCTCCTTGCGGATTCCCCGGAGTGCCGACACGCGCACGCCTGTGTCGAGCAGCAGAAGCAGGATCACCCGATCTCGAAGGCCGGTGACGCTTCGTCGGTCGGGCACCTGGAGCATCTCGCGGCACTCGTCCGCCGACGGCGCCCACATCGCCTTCTCGGGCACCCTTGGCTTCCCGAACTGGTCGAAGGGATTGGGACCCGGGTAGGCCTCCTCCGCGATCAGAAACGTGACGAACCCCTTGCCCACCTGCCAGTAGCCCAGGATCGTCTGCGGCTCCAGAGGCCTGCCGCGGTGGCTGAGGCCTCGTAGGGCGACGAACAGCCGAGAGACAGATCGCCGAGACAACTGCGCGGGATAATCGACCCCCAACGCGGCGAGCTGCTCCACGAGGCGGGATCCTCGGTCCCGATACCACTCGAGAATCTCGAGAAGACTGCCTCGCCAATCGATCCGCGATCTCTCCGCCGACCCATCCAGGAGTTGTTGGCTGAAGTCCGAGACGACTCCCTAAGCACGGATCGGCGGGGGAAGGCCCTTGAGGGCGTGGCGCTTCAGCTAGCCCGTGCACTCGGTTTGCGGTTCGTGGCGTGGCGGAGACGCGCGCACGAGACCGGCGGCGCCGAGGTGGACCTCATCGCAGCGCAGGCGAACGGTAGGTTCGCCATCTGGCAGATCCAGTGCAAGGTCGGAAGCATCCGCAGCCGGGACGTCGTCGACCGCGAGGTGGGGGTGGCTCAGCCGCTGAAGTCGAACGTCATCCTGTTCGTGACAGCGGGGACCGTGGGGGAAGCAGTCCGGGATGCCGCCGAGACACACATGAAGGCGACGGGCCTCAACATCATCTTTCTCGACGGCGACGATTTGGATACCGTGACCGCTGGACGCTCCCCAGCCCAGGCTGTGGACCGAGAATTCGCTCGGGTAGCCAAGGTTCGAACCGGCGACTGACCCACATCCGACCGCCCGCCTCTCCCAAGGCTGGAGGGAGCATCGACATCGAGGATCTCCTCCGGCCGGTTGGCCCATGGTGGCGTGCGGTGCTGCTTCTCCTCATGCTTGGCTGCGCTGGGTAGACGGTGCCCTTGATCCGCAGACAGCGCGGTCGCTAGTAGGTCCGTCGTACCATCAGAAGATGCGCCGCCTCAGCGTTCAGGAGTTCATGGCCGAGGTCCTGAAGGAAGACCTCCACGACCTGCCCGAGGAGCTGCGGCGCAGACTGGTCGAACTCGCCGCCCTCGGCCCCGCCACCCGCGTCCGAGAGGTCGAGCGGGCGTTAGAGGAGCAGGCTCGTGGGTGAGCGGCTGACGAGCGCGACCATGCGGGCCTTCCGCGGCGTGCCGCGGGAGCACACCTTCGAGTTCCCGAACGGGTCCAGCGCCGTCCTGTACGGGGACAATGCCACGGGCAAGAGCACCGTCGCCGACGCCATCGAGTGGTACTTCACGGGATACGTCGACTTCCTTCGGCACGAGGGGCGGCAGCACGCCATCCGCCACATCGCGGCTCCCGACAGCGTGACCACTTCCGTCACCGTGGAGACCACTGGACGGCTCGGGGGAACCGCCGTCCTCGATAGCCCGCTCCCAGCCGCGGTGGTCGAAGCGGGCCGAGAGACGTTTCTGTTGCGCGGCCGGACGCTCGTCGCGTTCATCGAGAGCAGGAAGGGCGAGAAATGGCGGCACCTCGCCGAGATCCTCGGGCTGGAGGCAGTCGACCAGCTGAGGCTGGACCTCCAGAGAGCCCGCAACGAGCTCCGGAGGAAAGCCGAGACGGCGGAAGCCGAGCACACCGAGGCCTCCCAAGCGCTATCGGCGAGGATGGAAGTCGTGAACGAGTCCAGCATCCTAGAAGCGATCTCGGCGCTCTGTACAACCGCCGGGGTTCCATCACCAGCCTCTCTCCAGGAAGCGCTCGATCCCGGATGGTCAACGACCCTGACCGCCACAACCCCGGGCACGTCCGAGGCGGTTCAGCTGGCCACTCTCGCCTCCGATCTGCACGGGGCCTCGAACCTTTCGATCGCTACTGAGGCGGTCGAGAAGTGGAACGAGGTCATGGCATCCGAAGAGAGGTCCGACCGCATACGGCTCGACTTCTACCGGGCCGCCGATGCGCTCCTCGCCGAAACACGCGGAACCAACCAGTGTCCACTGTGTGGCCAGGATGTCGACGAGGAGACGCTCGCGGAGCAGGTCGGGGCTGTGCTGGAATCGCTGCGAGCCGCGGAGGTTCTGTGGGAAGAAAGCTCCGAAGCTCTACGTGGCCTCATAGAAGAGTTGGAGGCCGCCTCCCGACGGGCGGACAGCTTCCGGCCCAGAGCCTCCGGGCTGGGCCTGGAGCTGCCCACCGCCCCGGCTGCTCCGACCGCAACGCTTCGTCGCGCTTTGGACGGTCGCGAGCAGGTGGATCGCGTCGTCGTTGATGACTTCCTGCGGACCCTCGCTGACTGGCTCTCGGCTGCACAGGGCGCCGTCCGGTCGGCAACACCCACCCGTTCACCTCGGGATACGGCTCTCGTCGAGATCGGGGCGCTCTCCCAGCAAGCCCGGACCTGGAGGGACACTGCCGGGAAGGCTGAGCGTGCCCGGCGGGCCGTCGATCTGGCTGAACGAGTGTTCAAGGCCTACGAACGACGGCAGCAGGATTACTTCAGAGACATCCTCGACCAGATCTCTAACGAGGCCAGCCTCGGACCGCCCAGCCCGCTCGGCGTGAGGAGGTAGGTCGCGGGCCTCCGGTGCTTGCGGGGGGTCCGAGCCTGCCCTCGTTCATCTACGCTTTCCCCTGCCTTCCCCGGAGGAGGGAAGGTGCCGTGGAACCAGTCAACATCAACGATCTCCTCGACGGGCACGTGCAGCTCGACCTCGAGTGCCTCGATCGTCTGTACCTCAACGCCTACGTCCCGAACCTTCAGGTCGGCGGTCAGGTGGTCAGGTTCCTCACCGAGCACCTCGGCAACCCCATCCCCTCCCCCGCCCTGTTCGCCAAGATCGGCAACGCGTTCCGCGCTGAGGTCGGCCGGTTCGCCGAGGACAACGACATCCCCCTGATCCGCTTCAAGAAGGGGGAGCGGCACATCGACGTGATGCGTCCCTACCTCGAGGGGGCCACCGAGCCGGGAGTGGTGGCCATCGGGGTGGCCCAGGAGTTCCAGTCGGTGTTCTCCGGCTACGACCGGACCACGAAGCCCGGGGCCGTGTGGTTCTCCTTCACCAAGGCCGACCGCCGGGTCACCTGCTACTACTTCTACGTCGTTGACCGGGAGTTCGGCCCGGGCTTCATCAAGCTGTGCACCTACTTCCCCTACCCGGGCAAGGTATGGGTGAACGGGCACGAGTGGGCCAAGCGCCAGGCCGACCGGGCCCGGCTTTCGTACGCACCGCTGTCCAACGGGTTCTCCTCCTGCTCACGCCCCGCGGTGCTCCAGGCGATCTGCGACCGCCTCGGCCCCGCCGACATCCAGGCCTTCTTCGAGAGGTGGATCAGCGTCATCCCCACCCCCCTCCGTCCCGCAGACCGCGACGCCGGGTACTGGTGGGAGCTCTCCCTGCGCCAGGTCGAGGTCTCCCGCACCGTGGTCTTCGACGCGCCCCGGAGGGCCCGGGCCTTCTTCGAGGCCACCGTGGCCGACAACCTCGATCTCGGCCGCCCCGACGAGATCCAGCTCATCTTCGGCCGCCGGATCCAGAAGAACACCAAGGGCACCTTCTCCACGAAGGTCGTCACCCGCGGCGTCGACGTCACCGTGAACGTGTTCTACCGCCACTCAAGGATCAAGGAGTACATGAAGGAGGGCCGGGCGCTTCGCATCGAGACCGTGGTGAACTCCCCAGACGATCTGGGATGCCAGCGGCGCCTGCGGAACCTCCCCGAGCTACAAGCGAAGGCCCGAGCCGCCAACCACAGGATCCTTGAGGTCCAGCGGGTCGGTCAGGACTGTGCCATCTCGACCCCGCTGCTCGAGCGGGTCGGACAGCCCTCGGTCAAGGAGGGCCAACGGGCCCCCGCGCTTCGGTTCGGGGACCCCCGCGTCATGGCTCTGACCGGCGCCCTCTGCGCGCTGGTGCACGCCGCCGTCGGCTTCACCAATCGGAGCCTCTGCGCCCGGGTGAGCTCGCTGCTCGGCGGCCTCTACACCAGCGCGCAGATGACGTACGACCTCAGGCGTCTGCGGCTCAAGGGGCTCATCAGACGCCTGGAGCACACCAACACCTACGTGCTCACCCCGGACGGCGTCCGCGTGGCGCTCTTTTACACGAAGCTCCACGACCGCCTGCTCGGACCCCTGCTCGCGGTGGACGATCCGCCCGCACCTTTAGAGCTCCGCCGCGCACTCCGCCAGGTCGATCGTCACGTCGACGAGTACGTAGCCCGAGCCCGGATCAAACCTGCCGCATGAAACTTGCCT
>JBOGWD010000118.1:0-9988 GCA_050693275.1 Actinomycetota bacterium
AGATCCTGGACACGTTCACGTGCACCGAATGCGGGCGCTGTCAGGAGGTCTGTCCGGCCTGGAACACGGGCAAGCCGCTCTCCCCCAAGCTCCTGATCATGAACCTGCGCGACCACGCCTTCGAGCAGGGCGATCGGATCCTCGACGCCCGGGCCGAGGGGACCGAGGCCGAGGCGGTCCCCCTGAACCCCGACGTGGTCGAGGACGAGGTCGTGTGGGACTGCGTCACGTGCGGGGCGTGCATGCAGGAGTGCCCCGTGAACATCGAGCACGTGGACCACATCGTGGACATGCGCCGGAACCTGGTCATGGGCGAGTCCAGGTTCCCCCAGGAGGCCGGCCTTCTCCTTCGCAACCTCGAGGCGACCAGGAACCCCTGGGGGGTCCCCCAGGACCAGCGGGCCGACTGGGCCGAGGGGGTCGGGGTCCGCATCCTGGAGGACGGCCGGGCGCCCGAGTACCTGTACTGGGTCGGGTGCGCGGCGTCCTTCGACGACCGGGCCAAGCGGATCGCCCAGACTACTGCGCGCCTGATGCAGAAGGCCGGCCTCCGGTTCGCCATCCTCGGGGCCCGGGAGCTGTGCACCGGCGACCCTGCCCGGCGGATGGGCCACGAGTACCTGTTCCAGCAGCTGGCCGAGGAGAACGTCCGGACCCTCGGCGAGGTCGGGGCCCAGAAGATCGTGGTGAACTGCCCGCACTGCTTCAACACGCTCCGCAACGAGTACCCGGACTATGGCGGGAACTACGAGGTGATCCACCACACCCAGCTGTTCGCCCGGCTGATCGCCGAGGGTCGGCTCCGTCCCACCGAGGAGGTCCGGGCCCTGGTGACGTACCACGACCCCTGCTACCTGGGCCGGCACAACGGCGTGTACGACGAGCCGCGGAAGGTCCTCGACGCGGTGCCGGGCGTCCGTCAGGTGGAGATGCCGCGCCATCGGGAGCGGGGGTTCTGCTGCGGGGCGGGCGGCGCGCGGATGTGGATGGAGGAACACATCGGCAAGCGGATCAACAGCGAGCGCACGGACGAGGCCGCGGCCACCGGCGCCGAAGTGCTCGGCGTGGGGTGTCCCTACTGCTTGGTGATGCTGGACGACGGAGCCAAGGCCGCGGGCGACGGGCTCGAGGTCAAGGACGTGGCCCAGGTCGTGGCGGAGTCGGTCGGGGTCGAGGAAGCCAGGACGGTCCGTCCCGAGCCCCAGGCCTAGTCGTCCCGGACGAACTCCTCGAAGAACCGGCTCGGCGTGGGCCCGCGCTGGCCCTGGTACTTGCTCCCGGCCCCGGCCGAGCCGTAGGGAGCGTCGGCCGCGGTTGTCAGGCGGAAGAACGAGATCTGCCCGATCTTCATGCCGGGGTAGATCGTGATCGGCAGGTTGGCCACGTTCGACAGCTCGAGCGTGAGGTACCCGTCCCATCCCGGATCCACGTAGCCGGCCGTGCTGTGGATGAGGAGCCCGAGCCTTCCCAGCGAGGACTTCCCCTCCAGCCTGGCCACCAGGTCCTCGGGGAGCCGGATCCGTTCCTTGGTGGCCCCCAGCACGAACTCGCCCGGGTGGAGGATGAACGGATCGTCGTCCTTCACCTCGACGACCTCGGTGAGACCCTCCATCGGCCGCTTGACGTCGATGTAGGGGTACCGAGCGTTGTGGAAGACGCGGAACCTCGCGTCCACGTGGAGGTCCACGGAGGACGGCTGGATGCACGACTCGTCGAAGGGTTCGATCTCGATCCGGCCGGACGCGATCTCCTCGCGGATGGTGTGGTCGGAGAGGATCATCGGGTCGGCCTCGGCATCGGCGGGAAGCCTACTACAGGGCACCGGACCCACCCTGGTCGCTATACTCGGTGCTCGCCGCGGATGTAGTTCAATGGTAGAATGCGAGCTTCCCAAGCTCGAGATGGGGGTTCGATTCCCCTCATCCGCTCGAGTCAGGGCTTCTCCTTCTTCTCCTTGTCCTTGCCCTCGCCCACGTCCGTTCCCGTGCCTTTCCCCGACCCCTTGGCCTTCTCGGCCTTGTCGACCTTCTCGGCCTTATCCTTCGGTCCGCCCTTCCCTTGGTCACTCTTCTCCTTGCCCTTGGCCTTCTCGGCCTTGTCCTTCTGTCCGCCCTTGCCGTGGTCGACCTTGGCCTCCTTCGACTTCGGACCGCCCTTGCCGGCGCCGTCGGCGGTGCCCTTGGACAGCGTGGTGGTGGCGGGCTCGGACTCGACCTCCTCCAAGGCCGGTTCCGGCGGTGGGGGTGTCTCCGGCTCCACGACGGCGTCCTCGTCGCCGGGGCCGGTCCCTTCGCCGCGAGCCGGCGGTTGGCCGGGTGACCCGCGGGAGCCCTCGGCGGCCTGATCGCCGGATGCCGAGCCTCTCACGGGCGAGATCGGAGCGGTCTCCCCAGAAGGAACCTCTGGCGAAGCCGGAGCAGGGTTGGCCACGGTCACGGTGCCGCCCTCGACGCCCGGGGCCAGCGGGTCCCTCGGCCGGGCCAGCCGTGACCCCTGGAGCAGGGGATTCTCGCCCACCAGGACGAGGGCCAGCAGCGATCCGAAGAAGGAGATCGCCAGCAGGACGGCGATAGCGGAGGCGCGCTTTCCCAAAGAGGCTCCAAACGACGACGAACGTTCTCCTTCAGGTATCGGCGCCGCGGCGTCCCGGCCTTGAGGCCGTCGGCCGAAAGACCGACAGGAAACCTCGGTGCCTCAGGGCCCGCGCCCCCCCATGAATAGGGGCGCCGAGGGGCACACGTCTCGAAGCGGACATTCCTCGCACAGGGGCCTGGCCGCTCGGCAGATCGTCCGACCGTGGCGGATCAGGCCCACATGCATGGGCACCCGGAGGGTCGCCGGGACCAGGTCCGCCAGGATTCGATGCGCCTTCGCTGCGGACGTCCCCGAGGCGAGGAACCCCAGCCTGGTCGCCACGCGATGGACGTGGGTGTCCACGGGAAGGGCCGGCCGGTCGAGGGAGAAGGCCAGCACGCACGCGGCGGTCTTCGGGCCGACGCCCGGGAGCGAGATGAGGTAGTCGACCACTTCCTGGTCGGAGGCGCGGCGCATCCAGGCCACGTCGAACCCGCCCTCACGCCGCCGGATCTCCCGGAGGACCGCCAGGATCCGAGGCGCCTTCGTGCTGGCCAGGCCGCCCGGCCGGATGGCCGCGGCGATCTGGGCCGGCCGGGCCTCGGCCAGCCCCTCCCACGTGGGGAACCGCTCCCGGAGCCCGGCCCAGGCCCGGTCCCGGTTCACGTCGCTGGTGTTCTGGGAGAGGATCGTGAGCACGAGCTCCTCGAGAGGAGCCAGCCGTATCGGCGGGTCCAGCGGGCCATGCGCGTCCTTGAGGCGCCGGTGGATCTCGCGGATGGTCGGCGGGTCCGAAGGGCCGGGCCGCCGCGCGCTCACTGCTCCCGAGCGTAGTTCCGGAAGAGCGTCAGGTGCTCGAGCCACGTCAGCGTCACCTTGCCCACCGGCCCGTTGCGATGCTTGGCGATGATGATCTCGGCGATGCCCTTGGCCTGAGCGTCCTCCGACAGGGGGTCGCGATGGATGAACATCACGATGTCCGCATCCTGCTCCAGCGCACCCGAATTATGACTGATGACCGAATCGGCGAGCCACGATGATAGGCCGGGCACCGTGAGATCGAAGACGTCTTCCTCGCCGTCTGGGACGATCCGGACCACCCTGTCCCAGAACAGATCGCTCGTCGCCTCTCTCCGAAGGTCCTCATCGTTGAGGATCTCGGCGTAGTCGGCGACCACGGCGCGCGACGGGGAGAACGCGAAGTGTGCGCCTCCTCCATATTCCGTGCCTCGAAGCGCGGCCATCGCCCGGTGTGAGACTCCCCGCGTTTTCATCACGGCCTTGACCCGCCCGAAGATATCTCGAGGCAGGGTGTCCACGTTCGTGTTCGGTTGGACGGCCGCGAGAGCCACGGCGAGCCGGGCGGCCTGCGGATGCCTCGGGCCGAACGAGCCGACCTTCTCGAGGAAAACCCGCTGGTCCGCAGCTCCGGACACTTGCACGACCGAAAGGGGACGGTAGCTGCGCTGCTCAACCCGCGAGATCCGAGCCACGATGCCGAGGCGGAGCAGCAGGGCGGCCACATCAGCGGCCAGGGCCGGGCTGCTCGTCGAGAAGCTCACGTTGTGCCCGCCGGCGCTTCCGGGCCGGCGGACGGAGATGGTCCCGTCGGTGGCCCACAGGTGCCGAAGGAGAGTGGCGACCTGCCGGTCCGAGAGGCGGTAGGCTTCGTCGGGAATGCGCTTCTCATGCGACCGCTGCCCGAAGATGCCCAACCCGCGAAGCCACCGATTCACCCCCGCGGGGTGCCACCGGTTGCCGTTCCCCGAGATCAGCAGCTGGTGCCACGATCTGCGCCCCCTGTAGCGCCGGACCACGCAGCCGAACTCGCTCTCGGCCGACTCGGCCACCTGACGGCTGTTCTCCTCGGAGCAGGTGGTGTACCGCATGTGCTGCTGCCGGAGGTAACTGCCCTCGCCGATCAGCTGGCCGAGCAGGGCCACGCGCGCCTCCGGCCACTCAACGGGCGAGAGCGGCTCCGGGATCCGCCGAGCGATAGCCAGCCGATCCCCCGGTTTCAGCGAAGCAACCCGCCGCCACCCCGTGGCTCCCAGGAGGCGATGCCGGGCGGTGGCTCGGAGGCTGCGTCCGCTGGCCATCTCGATCCTGAAGACGGGCCGGCGCCCGACCCGCCACACCTTGTCACTGCGAGTCGAGACGATCCGTCCCTCGGGGGACGCGGCCAGCACGGTCGGGGTCGTCCCCACGAGGTCGCGGATGGGCAACCGACGGCCGTCGGCGAGCGTGACGAGCGTGTCGCCCGTCACGCATTCCCGCAGGTCGGCGAGCTGCGGCTTCTTGTCGGTGCGGCGCTCGGGGTCCCGGTTGAGCTGGGACACCGCGATGATCGGGACGTCCAACTCCTTGGCCAGCAGCTTCAGGGACCTCGATATCTCGGCGACCTCCTGCTGGCGGTTGTCGACGCGCTGGTGGCTGGTCATCAGCTGGAGGTAGTCGACGATGATGGCACCGAGTCCGAACTGGCTCTTCATCCGGCGGGCCTTGGCCCGGATGTCGACGATCGTCACGTTGCCGCTGTCCACGATGAACAGCGGCGCGGGGTCGAGCACCTCCGCAGCCTCGACGATGCGGCCCCAGTCCTCGGCCGCGACCATCCCGGCCCGCACCTTGTGCCACTGGACCCTGGCCTCCGAGCACAGCAGGCGCATCCCGATCTCCACGCGGGACATCTCCAGCGAGAAGAGCGCCACGGGGACCTGCGACTCGACGGACACGTTCCGGGCGATGTTGGTCACCAGCGAGGACTTCCCGATCCCGGGCCGAGCCGCCACGATGATCAGGTTCCCCTTCTGGATGCCCTGGAGCATCTCGTCGAGATCCCGGAAGCCGGTGGGAATCCCCACCAAGCCGGTGCGCTCGTGGATCCGCTCGAGGTCCTCCATGCTCTGGTGGACCAGCTCCCGCAGCGACACCACCTGGTCCCGCTGGTGGCGGCGGGAGACGCCGTAGATCCGCCCCTCGGACTCGTCGGCGTAGGACTCGGGATCCTCGGGGATCTCGAAGGCCCCGTGCAGGATCTCCCCCGCCGCGCCGATCAGGCGCCGCAGGAGAGCATGATCGCCGACGATCCGGGCGTAGTGCCCCGCGCTGGCCGGCGTCCCCACCTGCTCGACGAGGTGCTGGACGTACAGGGGTCCGCCGGCCCGCTCGATGGTGCCCCGGCGCTGGAGCTCCTCCTTCGCCGTGACCTGGTCGACGGGCTCGCCCCGAGCGTACAGGTCGGTGAGCGCCTCGTAGATGACGCGATGCCCGGACCGGTAGAAGTCTTCAGCCCTCAGCCCGAGGTCGGCCACCTGGGCGATGGCCTCGCCGGAGAGCATCATCGCCCCGAGGACGGCCTGTTCGGCCTCCTCGTTGTGCGGCGGAACGCGCTCGGCCCGCCCGGAACGAACCTCGTCAGCTCTGGTGACCATGGAGTGTCCCTCTCCCCGCGAGCATCCGAGACCGTACCGGGCACGGACTGTGGGCAACAAGAACCGCAACCTGTGCAGAGGCTGTGAAGAACGGGAAACCCCCAGGTCGCGAGGAGGGTTTCTTGTCCCACTTTTCCTCGGATGCGGTCACGCGGACAACGCTACCGCCCGGGAGTGACAAGGAACGGCGGAGATCGGCCCCTCGCGCGGCGCCTGTTGACGACCGGGTCCCCTCCGCCGCTCGCATCGGGCTCGCGGCGGCCCCCCCGGCCTACGCGGCGCCGCGCCACGCCCGGAGGTCACCCCCGAGCGCGTGTTGGCGCCGCGCAGGCGTGGGGGGACCGTCCCGAACCACCGCGAGGGACGGTGGGGCCCACGCCGTTGCAGGCGCCAACCGGAGGCGGGCCATCTCAACAGCGCCGCGGGTGAAGCCGTTATCTAGCGGGGGACGACGTCGACGGTGAGGGTGGCGTCGACCTCGGGGTGGAGGTGGATCGTCACCTGGTGGGCGCCGACGCTTCGGATCGGCTGCCCGAGGTTGAGCCTGCGGTGATCGACCTTCTCCCCGAGCTGCTCGCCCAAGGCCTCGGCGATGTGGTGCGCGGTGACCTGGCCGAACAGGCGGCCTTCCTCCCCCGCCTGGACGGCGATCCGCACCGGGGTCTTGGTGAGGCGCCCGGCCACGGCTTCCGCTTCGGCCCGCTGGCGACGGAGCCGCTCGTCCTGCCCCGACCTGAGCCGCTCCGCGTGTCGGAGCGCCCCCTTGGTGACCGGCGCGGCCAGGCCCCGCGGGATCAGGTAGTTCCGGGCGTAGCCGTCGGCCACCTGCACGAGGTCTCCGGGCTCGCCGAGGGTCTCGACGGCCTTCTGCAGGATGATCTTCATCGACTGGAATACGGCAGCAGCGCCATCTCCCGGGCGTTCTTCACGGCCGCGGCCACGTCCCGCTGGTGCTGGGAACAGGTCCCGGTGACTCGGCGGGCCCGGATCTTGCCCCGGTCGGAGACGAACCGCCGCAGGAGCCCCGTGTCCTTGTAGTCGACGTATTCGACGCGGTCACGGCAGAACACGCAGACCTTCTTCCTCTGCTTCTTCTGCCAGGCCTCGTCCTTCTTCTCTCGCTTCTCTCGTTCTCGCTTTCGCTTGCGCGCCAGCGCGGGTCCCTCCTTCTGCCTAGCCGGCCTCCAGCGGCGTCTCCTCCGAGCCGCCTCCGGCGGTCACGGCGACGTTCTCGCTCCAGTCGCCCCCGCCCCCGCCTCCGCTCCCGCCTCCGGAACGGGTCTGCTTCTCGACCTTGGCCGTGGCCCACCGGAGGCTGGGACCGATCTCGTCGGCCTCGATCTCCACCGCCGAGCGCGTCTCACCCTCCTGGTTCTCCCACGAGCGCGACCGCAGCCGGCCCGTGACCACCACGCGGGTGCCCCGGGTGAGGGACTCGGCCGCGTTCTCGGCCAGGGTCCGCCACGCGTTCACCCGGAAGAACGAGGTCTCCGCGTCCTTCCAGCCACCGGCCCCGTCGGGGATCCGGCGGTTCACCGCCACCCGGACGTTGGCCACCGCGGCCCCGTTCGGGGTGTACCGGAGCTCCGGGTCGTCCGTGAGGTTCCCCACGATCGTTACCTGGTTCTCACTCGCCATGATCGATCACCACCCTTGCCTCACTCGTCCCCGGCCGGTGGCGACCCGGCCATGGGGAGGGGAAGTTGCCGCCTCACGCCGCTTCCGTGCGGACGATCTTGAACCGCAGGACGTCGTCGGCGAGGGAGAGGACCCTGTCGAGCTCGGCCAGGGCCGACGGCTCAGCGTGAAACGATACGACGACGTACTGCCCTTCGGTCTTCTTGTCGATCTCGTGGGCCAGCTTGCGGCGGCCCCACTGATCGACGGAGCCCACCTCGCCCTGGTGCTCGGACAGGATGCCCTTGATGCGCTCGACCGCCTGGCCGACCTTCTCCTCGTCGGCCTCGGGGTCGACGATGACCATGATCTCGTACTTCCTCAAGCCACCTCCTTCGGTCTCGCGGCCCCCGGGGGAGCAGGGGTGGACAACCCATCGTAGCACCGGCTCTCAGACCTGCCACGGGCCGAACCTTATCAGGGGGCACTGACAGGGTGGCGCCGAGTCCTGGGCTGACAGGCCGGCCCGTGGTCCCGGTCAGGCCACCCAGGAGGTCGGCAGCAGGGTCGCCTCGCCAGCTTCGAGGACCAGCCGGAGCTCGGATCCATCGGGCCGCATCACGTAGAGAGATGCCCCGAACCATCCCTCGCCCGCTCGGTTCCGTCGGAGCTGCTCCTCGCTGGCGCCGCGGTCGCTGCTGAAGAGGATCCGCTCGCCGTCCGGAGACCAGGTGGGGAAGCCGTCGAACCCCTCCCACGTCGTCACCCTGGTGAGGCCGGTCCCGTCCGCGTTCATCGCGAACACGTCGTACGCGTAGTCGAGGCCTTGGTCGGCCGGGTCGAGGGCCATGAAGGCGATGCGGGTGCCGTCCGGGGACCAGGTCGGGAACGCCACGAGGTCCTCGAAGCTGGCCAGCCGAACGAGACCGACGCCGTTCGCCCTGACCACGAACAGGCCCGGGTCGCCGGCCTTCCCCCTGAACCCGATCAGAACCAGCCTCGTCCCGTCCGGGGACCACGACAGCTGCCGCCAGCTCCCCTCGAGGATCCGGCGGGCGTCGGTGCCGTCCGGCCTCACGGACCACACGGCGCTGCCGCGTCGCTCGGACGCGATGAACGCGATGCGTTCTCCGTCCGGGGACCAGGCGGGCGCCGAATCGGCCACGATCTGGGGGGCGCGGACGATGGGCCGCGCCCCGCTTCCATCGGCGTTGACGAGCCACAGCTCCGGCTCAGAAGCCTCCACGGTTCCGGAGACGAAGGCGAGGACATCGCCGTCCGGCGACCATGCCGGAGCCAACGCCGCCTCCGCGCCTGTGACCAGCGCTGTAGCGTTGGAGCCGTCCGCGG
This sequence comes from Actinomycetota bacterium, assembly GCA_050693275.1. Classification (GTDB taxonomy): domain Bacteria; phylum Actinomycetota; class UBA4738; order UBA4738; family CALAEC01; genus CALAEC01. Next base: position 8,976 of record JBOGWD010000118.1, read on the forward strand.
CTGCCACGTACACGTCCCAGTCCAGGGTGTCCCCCGTGAGCGTCACCTGCGTGTAGGCGATCCGACCGCCTCGAGGATCAGCTGTTCCAGGACGGCGCTCCCGTTGCAGGGGGAGGAGTAGGGCCGCGATCATCAGGGCGCCGACGGCGATCCCCACACCGATCACTACCACCGCGGAGCGCCGCACCCTTCGCCGGACGTCGCTCATCCGGTGGACCGTTTCGAGTCCTGCCGCGACATCGAAGGACACCTCCTCCGCCGCTCGGGAGAGCTCGTCTCTGATCTCGGGATCCGCCGTGGTCATCACCGCTCCGATCTGAACGTGGCCAGTCGTTCCCTCAGGCTCCGGCGGCCTCGCATGAGGTGCACGCGGACGGTATCCGGAGCGATCCCCAGGATTCGCCCGGCGGCCGCCGGGGCGAGGTCCACGTAGTCGACCAGGACGACGCAGGCCCGTTGGCGCGAACTCAGTCCCGCCATGGCATCCGCCACAGCGAGCCACTGGGTCGCCCGGGCCGAGGGGTCGGCACTCGGGTTGGCCTCCTCCCGCCTCTGCAGACCGAAGAGGCTGACACGGAGATGCTTTCGCAGGTGGGAGCGGGCCAGGTTGATGGCCACCCGGTAGACGAAGTTCCGGGCATGGTCAAGCGATGCCAGTTCACCCCATCGATGGTGCAGCCGCACGAACGCCTCCTGAGCCATGTCCTGCCCCGTGCCTTGGTCTCGGGCGACCAGCGCGGCCGCACGAGCAACACCCGGGTAGTGCTGGCGGAAGAAGGAGTCGAAGTCGGACGACCCCGTTCCTTCGTCAGGCCCTTCGGTTCGGACCTCCATCCACACTCTCTACGCGCGGCGAGGGCCGATCCGTTTACAGGCGAATGCGGCTACTCCTGGGGGTCGAGGAGCCATGAGGCGAACCGCCACGCGTCCCACAGGTCGGCGAGGACCGAGCCCCATCCGCCCGGCCCCGTGGCGCGGAAGTCGACGTGGCGGAACGACCGGACCGTGGTCAC